>JAICQA010000018.1 GCA_025929595.1 Xanthobacteraceae bacterium | reverse complement strand
CTTCACCTGCGCTACGGCATGATCCTGTTCATCGCGTCCGAAGTGATGTTCTTCGTCGCCTGGTTCTGGGCCTTCTTCGAAGTCGCGCTCAACCCCGACGACCCGCAACAGTTCATGCGTGAGGCGCTCACCGGCGGGCACTGGCCACCGCAGCCGACGGAAGACGGCAGCTTCCGCTCGACCTTCGATCCGTGGCACCTGCCGCTCCTGAATACACTCATCCTGCTGACCTCGGGCACGACGGTCACCTGGGCGCACCACGCGCTGCTGGAGAACGATCGCAAGGGTCTGATCCAGGGCCTGTGGCTCACCGTCATTCTCGGCGCCGCCTTCACCTGCGTGCAGGCCTATGAGTATTCGCACGCCGCCTTCAAGTTCTCCGGCCACATCTACGGCTCGACCTTCGTGATGGCCACGGGCTTCCACGGCGCGCATGTGCTCATCGGCACGATCTTCCTCGCCGTGTGCCTCTTCCGCGCCTATCGCGGGCACTTCAGGCCGGACCACCACTTCGGTTTCGAAGCCGCCGCCTGGTACTGGCACTTCGTCGACGTCGTGTGGTTGTTCCTGTTCGTGTTCATCTATGTGTGGGCGTCGGGAACGCCTGCCGCGCACTGACGGAAACTGCTGAAACCCTGATGCGCGGGCTTTGACCCGCGCATCCAGTTTGCGGGCGTCCGCTGCGTGGCTGCTGGATTGCCGGGTCAAGCCCGGCAATGAGGGCGGAAACGAAAGCGTGACAATGCAGTCAGAACACCCCGCCGTCTCGCCTTATCGCGCCGGCCTGCGCGGGCGCTGCCCGCGTTGCGGCGAGGGGCGCCTGTTCGCCGGCTATCTCGATCTGGCGCCGCGCTGCGAACGCTGCGGCCTCGACTATTCCTTTGCCGATGCGGGTGACGGTCCGGCAGTGTTCGTGATCCTGATTGCGGGCTTTGCGGTGGTCGGCGCGGCACTCGTGGTCGAGATGCTCTGGCGGCCGTCCTATCTCGTCCACGCCGCGCTCTGGCTGCCGCTGCTCTTGATCCTGGTCTTCGGCCTGCTGCGGCCCCTGAAAGGGTTGCTCGTGACTCTGCAATATTATCACAAGGCGCAGGAAGGCCGCCCCGACGGAGACCCACAATGAGTCCGGCGGCGCGTGCTCTGATCCTGCCTGGCCTTTGTTCGTCGGTCGCGCTCGCGATCCTGCTCGGTCTTGGCTTCTGGCAACTCGAGCGTCTCGCATGGAAGGAAGCGCTGATTGGGCGTGTGGAAGCGCGTACCACGGCGCCCGCCGTGCCGCTCCCGCCCGAAAGCGAATGGCCGACCGTCAACGCGGACGACGACGAATATCGTCGCGTCACCGTTTCGGGCCGCTTCCATCACGACAAGGAAGCGCGCGTGTACACGATTGTCTCTGAAAGGCGCGGCCGCTTCGCCGGTCCCGGCTTCTGGGTGATGACGCCGCTGGAACTACCAAGCGGTGCTTTCGTCATCGTCAATCGCGGCTTCGTTCCGCTCGACCGCAAGGACGCGGCCGCGCGCAAGGAAGGACAGGTGGCGGGCACGGTTTCCGTCACCGGCCTCCTGCGCATGCCGGAAGAGACGAGCATGTTCGCGCCGGGCAACGACCCGGTGAAGAACGCCTGGTATCGCCGCGATGCGCGAGAGATCGCCAGGGCGCGCGGCCTCTCGCGCACCGCACCATTCACCATCGACGCCGACGCCACGCCCAACCCGGGCGGCCTGCCGCAGGGCGGCGACACGCGCGTCGTCTTCACGAACAATCATCTGCAATACGCAGTCACCTGGTTCGGCCTCGCGCTCGCGCTCGTGGGCGTTTTCGGCGCCTTCGCGTGGCAGCGGATCGGTCAAAAAACGCCCGATTGACGGCCATTTTTTGAAAACTTGCCTCACCGGTCTGCCGTCCCTACCTTGCCCGCCCCGAGGAAGCCCGATGCTCTATGTCTCCACACGCGGCGAGGCGCCCGCGATCTCCTTCAATGACGCGTTGCTCGCGGGCCTTGCCCGCGATGGCGGCCTCTACGTCCCCGAGCGCTGGCCGGAACTCCCGCGCGATACCATCGCGGGCTTTCGCGGCAAGTCTTACGCGCAGGTCGCCTTCGAAGTGATCCGGCCATTCGTCGCCGGTTCCCTCAAGGAGAGCGACCTCTCGAGGATGATCGGCGAGGCCTACGCCACCTTTGACGATCCGGCCGTCGCGCCGCTGGCGAAGCTCGAGGACGGCGAGCATCTCTGCGAGCTCTTCCACGGCCCGACGCTCGCCTTCAAGGATGTAGCGATGCAACTGCTCGCACGCCTGATGGACCATGTGCTGGCTGAGCGCGGCGAGCGTGTGACGATCGTCGGCGCCACGTCCGGTGACACCGGCGGGGCCGCGGTCGAGGCCTTCCGCGGCCGCGATCGCGCCGACATGATCATCCTCTTTCCCGACGGCCGCGTGTCCGACGTCCAGCGCCGCATGATGACGACGGCGACCGAGGCCAACATCCATGCTGTTGCGATCGACGGGACGTTTGACGACTGTCAGGCGATCGTGAAGGCGCTGTTTAACGACCATGCCTTCCGCGACCGCGTGCGCATGTCGGGCGTCAATTCCATCAACTGGGCGCGTATTGTCGCGCAAACCGTTTATTACTTCACCGCCGCCGTGGCGGTTGGCGCGCCCGACAAGCGCGTTCGTTTCGCGGTGCCGACCGGCAATTTCGGTGACGTGTTCGCGGGTTATGTCGCGGCGCAAATGGGCCTCCCCATCGAACGCCTGATCGTGGCGACGAATGTGAACGACATCCTCGCGCGCGCGCTCGCGACCGGCGCATACGAGCCGCGCGCCGTCGTGCCGACCGCGTCGCCCGCCATGGACATCCAGGTGTCGTCGAATTTCGAGCGCCTCCTGTTTGACGCGAGCGGTCGCAACGCACCCGCCGTCAAGGCAATGATGAACGATCTGGCCAAGGATCGCCGTTTCTCGTTGCCGACGGACGTGCTGGCGCATATCCGCAAGCTCTTTTCCGCCGCGCGGGCCGACGAGGCGGAGACGGTCGCGACGATCAAGTCCGTCTATGCCGCGCAGGGATATGTAATCGATCCGCATACGGCGGTCGGCGTCCATGTCGCGCGCAAGATGAAAGGCGAGGGGACGGGCCCGCTGATCGCTTTGTCCACCGCGCACCCCGCGAAGTTTCCCGACGCGGTCGAGGCCGCGATCGGCGTGCGGCCGGCGCTCCCCGGCCACCTTTCGGACCTTCTCGACCGGCCCGAGCGCATCGAGCGGCTGCCTGCGAACGCCGGGGCGGTGGCGCGCTTCGTCTCCGAACGCAGCCGCGCGCTGGGAGCCGTCGCATGAGTGCCCGCGTCGAAAAGCTCGAAAGCGGCCTCACGGTCGTCACCGACCGCATGGATCACTTGCGCACGGCCTCGCTCGGCATCTGGATCGGCGCGGGATCGCGCAACGAGGAGGCGCATGAGCACGGCATCGCGCACCTCCTCGAGCACATGGCCTTCAAGGGCACGGCGCGCCGCAATGCACGGCAGATCGTCGAGGAGATCGAGAACGCGGGCGGCGACCTCAACGCCTCGACCGGCCTGGAAAACACCGGCTATTACGCCCGTGTCCTCGGCGAGGACATGCCGCTCGCGCTCGATATTCTGTCCGACATTCTTACCGGCTCCACCTTCGACGCGCAGGAGCTGGCGCGCGAGCAGGGCGTGATCCTGCAGGAGATCGGCGCGGCCAACGACACACCCGATGATATCGTCTTCGACCTCTTTCAGGCGCGCGCCTTCCCTGATCAGCCGATTGGCCGGCCGATCCTGGGTACGCCCGAGTCCGTGCGCTCCTTCACGCCCGCGAGCCTGCGCGACTATCTCGCGAAGCACTACCGCGCGCCGCGCATGATCGTCTCGGCCGTCGGTGACGTGGATCATGCGGCGGTCGTCGCCGCGATCGGTGAGCGCCTCGCCGCGATTCCGGTCGAACCGTCGAAGCCCGCGCTGCCTGCACGCTACGCCGGCGGGCGTGAGATCGGCGTGCGCGATCTGGAGCAGGCGCATATCGTGCTTGGACTTCAGGGCTGCTCGTATCTCGATCCGCGCTATTTCGCGATGCAGGTATTCACGAACCTGCTCGGCGGCGGCGCATCCTCGCGGCTGTTCCAGGAAGTGCGCGAGAAGCGCGGCCTCTGTTACACGATCTACGCATCGCATCAGCCGTTTTCCGACACCGGCATTTTTTCGATCTATGCCGGCACCGACCCGAACGACGCGCACGATCTCACCGCCGTCGTGGTCGAAGAACTTACCGACGCGGCGGCAACCGCCAACGAAGCCGAGATCGCCCGCGTCAAGGCGCTGATCAAAGTCGGGCTGCTCGGCATGCTGGAAAGCTCGTCGGCGCGCGCCGACCAGCTCGCGCGCCAGATTCTCGCCTTCGGGCGGCCGATCCCGCTCGACGAGATCGCGGCCAGGATCGACGCGGTGACCGTCGAGGATGTGCGCGCTGCCGGCCGCCAGTTGATCGCAACGGGCCGGCCGACCTTTGCCGGCCTTGGACCGGCGCGCGGTCTTGAATCGGCCGCGCGGATTGCTGAGAATTTGGAACGCCGGGCCGCCTGAAACCCGCACCGAAATCGATGGCCATTTTCCGTTCGCTCTGGCCTGCCGAAGCCCTGCCCTCGATCAAAGGGCACGGCGTCTATCTGCGCACGCCTCGCCTTGGCGACTACGAAGAATGGTCCGCCTTGCGCGCCGAAAGCCGTCGCTTTCTTGCTCCGTGGGAGCCGGTATGGCCGGAGGACGATCTCACGCGCGCCGCCTTTCGCCGCCGCGTGCAGCGCTACGCGCACGACCGGCAGGCCGATCTCGGCTATTCGTTCTTTGTGCTCAACGGAAGCGGGATGATCGTCGGCGGCGCGACGCTGAACAATGTTCGTCGCGGCGTCGCGCAGGCGGCGAGCCTCGGCTATTGGATCGGCGAGCGCTATGCGCGGCAAGGCCACATGAGCGCCGCGCTCGCAGCACTTGTGCCGTTCGCGCATGACGTATTGCGGCTGAAACGCATCGAGGCCGCCTGCCTGCCGCACAACACCGGTTCCGTGCGCCTGCTGGAGAAATCGCGCTTTACGCACGAGGGTCATGCGCGCGCCTATCTCTGCATCGCGGGCGAGTGGCAGGACCACCTGTTGTTTGCGCGCCTCGCGAGTGATCCGCTGCCGTAATCAGAACGCGCAGACGCACGTCTCCTTGTGCGCGGCCGCAATAGCCGAAAGCACCTGCTCGATCGCCTGCACGAGCTTCTGCCCGCGCCGGTCGGCGTCGGCGAGCCAGGCCGCTGTCTCCGCCACCGAAAGATTTTCGATCATATCGGGCTCTAAGCGTTGGCCGTTGCGCAAGGATGCGCGCAGCTCGGCGAGTGCCGCCAGCACATGCGTGCCGTTTGAATCCGGTTCGGACCCTGCCGACTTCAGCAGCGCGCGGACGATCTCATCCGTTCCGCCGCGTTCGCCGCTCTCTTTGCGCGCAAGCTCCAGCGCCTTTTCGGCGGCGGCGCGGGTGGCATCGATGTGCTTGGTGATCGGCAAGAGGCCCTGCCGGTAGCCGGCGATCTGGTAGTAATTATTGGCGCACAGGCCGGGGTTCGCCGGTTGCGATGTATAGGCGTTCAGTTCCGACTCCCAGCGCAGGATCATGTAGCGGAACCACTCGGTCGCCATCTGCGCGTCGCCGCCGCGGCGCGCGGCGAAAGCGGCCGCCAGCCGCTCCAGCCGCGCGAGTTCGCTGTTGCGCTTGCCGCCATAGGGAAACTGCCGCCCCAACGGCAGCGCGGGATCGCCACGCCGCATGTCTTCGGCGGCGTCGCGCATCGGCTCGGAAAGGCTTTCGCGCAAATTTGCCAGCCGCGTGCGGTAAGCGCCCGCGCAGTCCGCGACCCGCAGGCTCGTCTCGGCGCTCACCGCCTTTCCGTCAGGCCCCTTGGCTTCGACAAGGACGCGCGCGTTCGATGGCTCGGGTGGAGCCGTATCGACGCGAAGCCGCAACATGCGTTCGACACCGGCGCTGGCTGGGACCGATCTGATCGAGTTGCGCAGCACGCCGCCCTGCTGCCGCCATCCCTCCGTTTTCGCGGCGGTGATCGCTTCCAGGCGCACGGAGATTTCAACCGGGCCGAGCGCCGTCTTGCCGTTGTTACGCAGCGCGATCGAGAGCACGGGTAGAGCGCCCGGCGGCAGCGGCCGGCCCGCGGCCGCGTTACCCTTCGGCGTTACCGTGAGTTCGATGGACTGTGCGTGAAGCGAAGCGGAGGTCAATAAAAGAATTGCCGCCGGCAAGAACCGACACAAGCGGACGGAGATGGCGGACGGGAACTGCATTGCCGGAGAAGCAGAGCCTCAGCGCAATGCTTGCCGAAGCGGCGAGGCGAACGGCCCGGCGTCACCCGAGCGGCGAATCAGCGCGGCCGGGTCGGGCAGCAGATAGGGCTGCGCCCACGGTCCGCGCACCATGAACGGAAATTCGAACGGCTCTTCGAACTGGGCGGCGGCGGAGCGCAGCAGTGTCGCCAGACCGTTCAGATTGAAGTCGCGATGCACGACCGAAGTCTCGCCGGAGAGCCGCACACGCATCTGCGCGTTTTCGATCCGCGCGTCTTCGACCAGGGCGGTGCCGTCGAGCACCCGCAACCGCGCATTCAACCGGTCGAACGCGGTTCGGCCGCCGCCGAGACCGGCGGTGGCGGCGATCGGGTTGCGTTCGAGCTTGCGCAAAACCTGTTCGATATTGATGCCCGTCAGCGCGCCGCCCGAGGCTTCGAGCGTGACCGTGCCGTCAAGGTCGCTGGTGAGGGCCTGCATATGGTCGCCGTGGCTGCGCAATGCGACGTTGAGATTTCCCTTGCCCTCGAGGTTGCTCACATTCGCGAGCGTGGCGAGGCCGGGCGCGAGATCGAAATTTGTTACGCTGCCTTCAATCCGCACATCCGCTTCGCCCGCGAGATTGCGGCCGATCGTGGCGCGGCCGCGCAGCGCACCGCCGTGGAACCGCGCGTCGCCGAGCGTCAGCGTGAGCGTGCCGCTCCGCACCGACGCCGTCGCTGCGACACGCGCCAGTTCCGTCTTTCGCACCAGCACGCGCGCAGCAGAGAAGCGCATGTCGAGATCGAGCGAATCCAGGCCCGACAGGTCGATCAGCTCGCGGCTCCAGTCGCGTCCGCTTTCGTCCGTCATTGCAAAGCCGCCCGAGTAAGCGGTGAAATCGGCGAGATCGGTGGCGAGCGTCGCCTGCACCGCCATGCGCTCGCCCGACGGCTTGATCGTGAGCCCGCCCTCGGCGCGGTTGCCGTCAAGTTCGACGGCGAGCTTGGTCACGGACGCGGTGTTAGCCGCGATCGCGAGCTGGCCCTTGAGCTTGAACGGTCCGAAGCCGCCGCGCGTCACCGGCGGCGTGGCCAGCAATTGCGTCAGCACCGTGCGCAGCGACGGCGCCTCAGCCGCGACGGTCCCGTCCGCCTGCAAGCCGTTGCGATAGGCGACGCCGCCGTCAAAGCCGAGCTTGAGCGCCTCGCCGTCGACGCGCAGCCGTACCGCGCTGCGATTGCCGCGTTCGAGCGCCGTAAGATCGCTGATCGAAAGACTGAATGCCGCCGGCTGTCCGCGCCACTGGAACGAGCCGGTGGCGTTCAACCCCGCGCCGGCGGATGCCACGGCCGCGTCGACATGCGTCAGCGGTTCGGCGTAATTGCCGCCTCGGAACTGTACGGTGCCGTTCTCGAAACGAATTTCCGGGAGTTCCGCCTGTCCGTTCGCAGCGCTCCGCCGCATCGGCAGGCCCAATGCCATCGAGCCGTCCGCCGCCGTATCGACAAGCAGGTGCGGATGGCGGAAGGTCACGCTCGCGATTTCAACCCGTCCGATCAGCAGCGGCAGCAGACGCACGCTGGCCTGGATCGCAGAGGCGGCGAACGGCGGGCGCGTGCCGTCGGCGAGCCGCACTTCCTCGAGTTGCACGGCTGGTGTCGGCAGGAGCGACAAATGCACGGCACCCGCGATCTGCGGCTCCACGCCAGTTGCGCCGTGCACGGCGCGAATGACCGCAAGCCGCGCCTCGTTGTGTGAGATGAAGTAGGGCGCGACAAACAGCCCCGCGAGGACAAGCGCAACGATGCCGAGTGCCCCCACCGTCAGCCGCTTTAATCGTATCGGTACGCTCACGATCGCTTCCGCAACGAGGAGTTTCGGTCGGCGGGCGGATGTGACTTGCGATCCGTCGCGCGCCCGTTCGCCGGTTGTGATGCTTTCGCGGCCTGACAGACGTCCCCAGAACCGCTAAGAATTCCCGCTTTCCCGATGGCCGCCGCGGTGGCGCGCCCCAAGGCAATGACTATCCCATGCTCGAAAATGCCGGGCAACCTTTGTGGGCTCCGAGGCCGGAACGCGCCGCAAACAGCCAGTTGAGCCGCTTCCGCGAGGAGGCGAACCGCCGCTTCGGCCTGACGCTTGCCGACTCAACGGACCTCCATCGCTGGTCTGTGGAAAAGCGGGCTGAGTTCTGGGACCATGTCTGGGACTTCTGCGAGGTCCGCGGCGAAAAGGGCTCGCTGCGTCTCGCCGACGGCGACAGGATGCCGGGCGCGCGCTTCTTCCCCGAGGCGCGGCTGAACTTCGCCGAAAATCTCCTGCGCCGGCACGACGACTCGCCCGCGCTCATCTTTCGCGGCGAGGACAAGGCGGCTTATGCGCTGAGCTTCCACGAACTCGACGCGCTCGTATCGCGCATGCAGCAGGCGCTGCAAGCCGCGGGCGTCGGCGTCGGCGATCGCGTGGCGGCGATGCTGCCGAACCTGCCCGAGTCGGTGGCGCTCATGCTCGCTGTCACGTCGCTGGGCGCGACCTTCTCGTCGTGCTCGCCGGACTTCGGCGAGCGCGGCGTGCTCGACCGCTTCGGCCAGATCGAGCCGAAGGTCTTCGTCGCCTGCGACGGCTACTGGTACGCGGGCAAACGGATTTCGGTCGCGAAGAAGCTGAAGGCGCTCGGCAACGATCTGAAAACCGCTGGGACCGTCGTGGTCGTGCCCTATCTGGGTGAGGCGGACACGGTGGCGCAGTCGACGCCGCGCGCGGTGACGCTCGAAAAATTCCTGGCGCCGTTTTCGCCGAAGCCCGTGACGTTCGAGCGTCTGCCGTTCGATCACCCGATCTATATTCTCTTTTCATCCGGCACGACGGGTGTGCCGAAATGCATCGTTCATGGTGCGGGCGGCACGCTGCTCCAGCACCTGAAAGAGCAGCGCCTGCATTGCGACATCAGGGCGGGCGAACGCTTCTTCTACTTCACCACGCTCGGCTGGATGATGTGGAACTGGCTCGTCTCCGGTCTCGCCAGCGAGGCGACGCTTTGTCTCTACGACGGCTCGCCCTTCGCGCCGAAGAACGAAGTGCTGTTCGACTATGCGCAACAGGAAAAGATCAACGTCTTCGGTACATCCGCGAAGTATATCGACGCCGCCAGCAAGGCCGGGGTCGCGCCTGCGCAAACGCACGATCTCTCGGCGATGCGGCTCATGACCTCGACCGGCTCGCCGCTCGCGCCCGAGAGCTTTGAATATGTCTATCGCTCGGTGAAACCCGACGTCCATCTCGCCTCGATCTCCGGCGGGACCGATATCGTTTCGTGTTTCGTCGGCGGCGACCCAACGCTGCCCGTGTGGAAGGGTGAGATCCAGGCGCCCGGCCTCGGCATGGCGATCGATGTCTGGAGCGAGGAGGGGGTGCCGCTCCCTCGCGGACGCGGCGAACTCGTGTGCACAAAACCGTTCCCATCCATGCCGGTGAAATTCTGGAACGATGCCGACGGGAAGAAGTACCGCGCCGCCTATTTCGAGCGCTTTCCCGGCGTCTGGCACCACGGCGATTTCGCCGAGCGCACCGAGCACGACGGATTCATCATCCATGGCCGCTCCGATGCCACGCTCAATCCGCAGGGCGTGCGCATCGGCACGGCGGAGATCTACGCGCAGGTCGAGCAGATTCCGGACATCGTCGAGTCCATCGCCATCGGCCAGGAATGGGAGGGCGATGTCCGCATCGTCCTGTTCGTGCGCCTGCGCGACGGCGTGCAACTCGACGACGCGCTCATCCAGCGCATCCGGAAGCAGATTCGCGACGGCGCGAGCCCGCGCCACGTGCCGGCCAAGATCGTTGCGATCGCCGATATCCCGCGCACGCGCTCGGGCAAGATCACCGAGCTTGCAGTGCGCGACGTCGTCCACGGCCGGCCGGTGAAGAACACCGAGGCGCTCGCAAACCCCGAGGCGCTCGACCTCTATAAAAACCTATCCGCGCTCAAGGCCTAGCATTATTCCGCTCGTCCCCGCGAAAGCGGGGACCCAGAGCAATACTCTGGATTCCCGCTTGCGCGGGAATGAGCGGAAAACTAGCTCGCCCGGCTACTGCTGTCCGACCGCCCGCTGAGCACCAGCATCGGCCGGCTCATGCGGGCGAGCAGGACGACCGGCCCGAGCCCGACGAGCACGATCAGGAGGGCCGCCACCGCGCCGTCCTCATAGGTCCCGCGCGATGCTTCGGCATAAATATGCGTCGCCAACGTCTCGAATCCGATGGGCCGCAGCAGCAGCGTCGCAGGCAACTCCTTCATGCAATCGACGAAAACGAGGATCGCGGCCGCACCCAGCGCCGGCGCAAGCATCGGCAGATGCACGCGCCATACGGTGCCCGCCGCCGTCTGCCCGAGGCTTCGCGCCGCACCATCGATGCTCGCCGGAATTTTCGTGAAGCCGGCTTCGATGCCGCCCCCCGAGATCGCGAGAAAGCGCGTGGCATAGGCGATCACCAGCGCCGCGCCCGAGCCGGCGAGCATAAGCCCGGTGCTGATTCCGAAAAGCTGGCGCATGATGCCGTCCATCATGTTGTCGAACCCGGCGAGCGGCGTGAGCAGACCGACCGCGAGCACCGTGCCCGGAATCGCGTAGCCGAGGCTTGCGATCCGCGCCGCCGTCGTCGCCAGCCCGCCGCGGTCGAGCCGCACCGCATAGGCAAGCACCAGGCCGAGGGCGAGCGTGACTATCGTTGCGATCAGTGCGAAGCCGACCGTATTGCCTGTTTCAATGAGAATGCGCGGCGAGAGACCGAACAACGCTACCCGCGTCCACGCGGCCGAAGCCAGGTAGAGCGATGGAACGACAAAGCCGAGCAGGATCGGCGTGGCGCAGGCGAGGATGGCGCCAAACGCCGCCAACCCGCTGAGCGGCACGGGCGAGGGCGGATGGGTGCGTCGCGCGTGCCCCGCGAAGCGTTGCCTGCGCCGCGCCCACCGTTCCAGCAGCACGAGAGCGATCACGGCCGCGAGCATTACGAGCGCGATCTGCGCCGCGCCCGGCAGGCTCGAACGGTTGAGCCAGGTCGAATAGATCGAAACCGTGAGCGTTCGCACGCCGAGGAATTCCGACGCGCCGATGTCGTTCAGCGCCTCAAGAAGCGCGAGCGTAGTGCCGATCACAATGGCCGGCCGCGCCAGCGGCAGCGCCACGCGAAAGAAGGTCGATGCTCCGCTCGCGCCGAGCGTACGTGCGGCTTCCAGCATCGAGGCCGACTGCATGAGAAAGAGCGCGCGCGCGGAGAGATAGACGTAGGGATAGAGCACGAGGCCGAGCAGCAGGCAGGCGCCCCAGAGCGAGCGGATTTCGGGCAGTGAGAAACCGCGCACATCCTCGATCCCGAGCACGGCACGCACCGCGGTCTGCACGGGACCCAGCGGGTGCAGCACATCAAGATAGGCAAAGGCGACGATATAGGTCGGCACTGCGAGTGGCAGCAGGAGCGCCCAGTCGAACAGCCCGCGCCCCGGGAAACGGCAGACCGATACGAGCCACGCCGTGCCGACGCCGACGGTGACCACGATGACGCCGACGCCCGCGAGCAGGATGGCGGTGTCGCGCACCGACTGTGGCAGCACGTAACGTGCGAGATGCGGCCACAGATCGCCTGAGCCTTGCGCCGCAATCGCGATCAACGCCACGACCGGCGCGAGCACGAGGAGGGCGATGGCGACGGAGGCGAAGGTCCAGATCCGTGCGTCTCCCTTCGGAGCAACGCGGCGGACGGCGTGGGCAATCATGGCAAGGTAAGGGCGCGGCGGTGTCCGCCGCGCCCTAGCCGTCAATTATTGAAGCCGACCTTGTCGACCAGCGACGTCGCGGCCTTGCGTGCCTTGGCGACGGCGCGCAGGTCGATCGGATCGGGCGTCAGCTTGCCGAAGGAGGCGATGATCGGGTCGATTTGCGCCGACGGCCGCACGGGATATTCGAAGTTCGCCTTGGCGTAGATCGCCTGCGCTTCGTTGGTGACGAGATACTCGAGCAGCTTCACGGCGTTGGCCTTGTTCGGCGCGTTCTTTGCGATCGACGCGCCCGAAATGTTCACATGCGTGCCGCCCTTTTCGAAGGTGGCCAGAAGCGGGTTGATGGCCGCGGCCCATTTCTCCTGTTCCGGGCCGCCTTTGCCGCTGCGCATCAAGCCAACGTAATAAGAATTGGCGATGCCCACGTCGCAGATGCCGCCGAGAATGTCGCGCGCGACTTCGCGGTCGCCGCCCGATGCCTTGCGCGCCAGATTGTTCTTGATGCCTGTCAGCCACTGCTCGGTTTTGGCTTCGCCATGGTGCACGATATGCGCGGCAAAGAGCGCGGTGTTGTACGGATGCGTGCCCGAGCGGATGCAGATCTTGCCTTTCCATTTCGGATCGGAGAGGGACTCGTAGGTCATCTTCGCGTCCTTCACGCGCTCCTTCGACGCGTAAACCAGTCGCGCGCGCAGGCTAAGCGCGAACCAGTGGCCGTCCTTGTCGCGCAGATGCGCTGGGATCGCGGAAGACAGCGCCTCTGACTGCACCGCCTGACTCACGCCCTGGTCCACCGTGTCGAGCAGGTTGCCGATGTCGACCGTCATCATCATGTCGGCCGGCGAATTGGCGCCTTCGGTCTTCACGCGCTCAGCGAGACCGTCCTTGATGAAGATCGTGTTGACCTTGATCTTCGTGTCCTTGGTGAAGGCGTCCAGCAGTGGCTGGATCAGGCCAGGCTCGCGCGTGGTATAGAGGTTCACTTCCCCTTGCGCCGTGGCGGCGGTGGAGAGCGAGGCGCAGGCTAACGCGACGGCGAAGCCGTGCGCGGCGAGGTGACGGTTCATCGGGTTCTCCATGACTTCCGGGCCGATCGGCCATGCGGGCAAGGCAGTTAGCGCGCCCGGTTACGATGTTTGACTATGGCTTGCGAAAGGCCGTCGTCAACGAATAGACGCGTGAATTCAATAAGTTAGATTGACTCCAAAAAGGTGTAGTTTTGAATCGCTCGAAGAAGGAAACGGCGTGAGCGTCCACCTCCGCATTCGCCGAATGCTCCAAGTCCTTCAGCCGGCCCACAAATATTCCTGAATTGTCGAGCAGGACGCTGGATACGAAGGAGAATGAAAATGAGTCGAATGGTTTTCCTGAATTTTCCGGTGCGCAATCTGGATACGTCGGTGGCGTTTTACAGGGCACTCGGCGGTGAGCCGAACCCGCAGTTTTCCGACGATCAGGCAAAATGCGTGATGCTCTCGGATGTGATCGGGGTCATGGTGATGACGCATGAACGCTATCGCACCTTCACCCAGCGGCCGATCGGCGACGCCCGCCGCGACAGCTACTCGCTGATCGCGCTTAGCGTCGATAGCCGCGACGCGGTGGATGAGACGGTGAAGCGCGCGGCGGCCGCAGGCGGACGCGCCGATCCGAATCCGCTCCAGGATCACGGCTTCATGTACAACCGCAATGTTGAAGATCCCGACGGCAATGTCTGGGAAATCATGTGGATGGACATGAATGCGGTCGCCGAGACCGCGCAAAACGCCTGAGCAGCCGCTCGCATCGATCCGTCATCCCGGGCGAGGCGCGTCGCCTGCATGGCGAGCGGAGCGAGCACCCATGCGGGCAATCCAAGACGCGGCGAGACCCAGGATCGTCATCGGCAAATTTCGGAACGGTCCCGGCTCGCGGGCTTCGCCCGCGTCCGGACGACGAAAGGTGAGGGCGGTCTTCGCCCCTCAATCCTCGAGCTTGCCGACGTGATGCTGCGAGTAGAGTTCGACGCCGAGCTGCTTCACGAGGTCGAGTTGCGTCTCAAGGAAGTCGATGTGGCCTTCTTCGTCCTTCATCAGGTCCTCGAAGAGATCGCGTGACGGGTAGTCCTTCACCGAATGACAGTATGTCGCCGCTTCCTGGTAGAGCTTGCGCGCGTCGTGCTCGGCCGCGAGGTCGCTGTCGAGCACTTCCTTCACGTTCTGCCCGATGCGCAGCGGGTCGAGCACCTGGAGGTTCGGGAAACCCTCGAGAAAGAGAATGCGGTCCACGAACCGGTCGGCGTGGTGCATTTCCTCGATCGCCTCGGCCTTCCACTTCTTGGCGAGATCGAGCAAGCCCCAGTTGTCCAGCATGCGGTAATGCAGCCAGTACTGGTTGATCGCAGTCAGCTCCGAGCGGAGCCCGCGGTTCAGAAACTCGATGACTTTCGGATCGCCCTTCATGGCCGGCCTCGTCTGTGCGGAACGAGGCTCAGTTTAGAACTATTCAAATATGATTGTCCAGCCGTGTTCCCGGCCGGAACCGGGCATTACTCGGCGGGAACGACACCGGCCGCCGGGCAAACGGCGGGGCAGGTTTCGCAGGCGCCCTTCAAGGCTTCGTCCATGATGCCGCGGATGGTGCGCGCGCAGCGGCCGCACTGAGGGCTGCAGCCGAGGCATTGATAGACCTGAAACGGCGAACGTGGCGCGTTCGCACGGGCGCAGGTCTCGCGCACTTGGCTGTCGGACAGCACGTTGCAGGAACAGACAATCACCGAACGTTTGCTCTTTAGAATAGCTATAAGCTATTGATGCCCCACGCTTTTTTCATTGCAAGGAATCCGCCCGGCGTCAATCACTCTGCGAGCACGCGTGTGGAAGGAAACGCGATCTCCACCAGCGTGCCGGCGTTCACGGTGCTCTTGATCGAGAAACTGGCGCGATTGGCTTCCACCAGAGCCTTCGTGAGCGGCAGGCCGAGGCCCGTGCCGGTCTCCTTGCCGCGGCCGGATGTGGCGATCTGCCGGAACGGTTCAAGGGCCGTCTTGATCTCGGCATCCGTCATGCCGATGCCCGTGTCGCGCACGCGCAGATGCACTTCGCCTTCGTCGGTGAGCGTCGTCGAAACAATCACTTGGCCGCCCGGCGGCGTGAAGCGGATGGAGTTCGACAGGAGGTTCAGCACGATCTGGCGGATCGAGCGCGCGTCGGCGACGACCGGCGGCAGATTCGGCGACAGCGCGGTGCGGATGATGATGCGCTCGCGGTTTGCCTGCGGCTGCATCAATGCCATCGACTGGCTCGCCACTTCGTTCAGATCGACGCTCGCGAAAGTGAGATCGAGCTTGCCAGCCTCGATCTTGGAGAGGTCGAGCAGGTCGTTGATGAGCGAAACGAGGTGGTCGCCGGAAGTATGGATGTCTTTCAGGTAGCCGCGATAGCGCTCGTTGCCGATCGGCCCCAGCCGCTCTTCCATCATGACTTCCGCAAAACCGATGATGGAACTGAGTGGTGTGCGAATCTCGTGGCTGATCTTGGCGAGGAAGTCGGACTTCGCCGAGTTCGCACGCTCCGCCTGGCGCCGCGCATGGATGAGTTCCTCCTCCGCGCGCTTCCACTGGGTGATATCGCGGAAGACGGCGCAGAATTTGCTGCCTGCGTCCCCGACGCGCCCGAGCGTCATGAACAGCGGAATGAGGCCGCCCTCGCGTACACGGCCGATCACTTCGCGACCGTCGTTCAACACGCTTGCGACGCCGTTGGTCGCAAGACCGTCAAGATAGTCCATCGCCGCGCGGTGGCTTTCGGGCGCGAACAGTGTCGTAAAGTTGCGGCCTTCGATTTCTGCGGAGTCGAAACCGAACAACGCTTCCGCCGAACGATTCATGCCGAGCACGCGGCCTTCACGGTCAAGGAGCGCAACACCGTCCGTCGCCGTATCGAGGATCGAGCGCATTTCGCGAGCTGCCGCCTCCGCATCGCGCAGCGCGAGTTCACCCGCCTCCATGCGTTCGTCGATGCCGGAGCCCGCGCGGCGCAGCACATAAACCAGCGCCGTTTCGCCTTCCCACGGCGCCGACACGAGCCGCGCCTCAACCGGGATCGGCTCGTCGCCATGACCGCGAATGGCGATCGGCCCATGCGCTTCGTCGTGGCTGGAATCGATGCCGTGGCCGTTCGCGAACAGCCGCGCGATGCCGCCCTGACTTTCGAGGGTCTCCGTGCTTTCAAGCCCGGTCCAGTCGAGCAGCGTGCGGTTGGCGTAGAGAACATGATCGTTACGGTGCACGACAACGCCGATCGGCAGCCGGTCGAGCACCGCCCGTTCGCCATCGTGGCTGCGCGATGCGCTCTCGGATCTGGCGGGTGTGCGCGCGAAATTCGAGGCGTCCGTGCGGCTCATACGTGTGCCGATCGCTTTGGCAATCTCGCGGAACGCGTTGCGCTCGGTCGGCGACAGCGAGGGTCGCGCCGGCTCGCTCGCTCCCTTGTGCAGCGGCACGACATTCGGCGACCGTTTGCCGAACACCGGCGGCTCCGCCGGCAATTCGAAATCGGCGGGCGTGTCGTGCTTGTCGGTGACGATCGGTGAGAGCTCTTCCAAGCGCGGCGGAGTCTTTTTCGTTGCCTCAATCGGGCGCGGCAGTTGTTCGCGAAACACGCCGAAGCCGCGGTAACCGAGAAAACGCCGCTCGCGGTCGAAGACGGGGAGGGCGGCAAGCTCCACCGGCCGCACGAATTCGTCACCGTCGACCGGCCAGGTGACCGTGATGCCCGACCACGTATCGCGCCGCGCGACCGCCTTGGCGACGGCGTCCGTGCCGTCGATGCCGATGATCGCGCCCGCCTCGCGCCAGTCCATGCCGGCAATCGCCGCAGAGGCGGAGCCCACAATGATCGCGAGTTCAGCCGACACGGCCGAGAAGCGATTGTCAGCGTCGGTCTGCCACACGAACCGGCTCGGCGGCTTCGACGCGGCCTTCGGCGTCTCGATCTTCGGCTCTGGCGCAGCCGCAACCGGCTCGGTCGTCTCTTCAATGACGGCGACAGGCTCTTCCTTGACCGGCTCAGGCGAACGGTCGACCGGAGCTTGTTCCTTCGCGGGTTGTGCAGCCTGCACGGACGGTTCGATCTTCGTTGGTTCGGGCTCCGACTGCCGCACGACTTGCTTCGGCGTTGCCTGTTCGGCCTCCGCGCGCACGGGTGCGGTAAAGGCCGCCGCGATCGCGTAGTCGTCGTTGCCGATCCGCCGCAGCGACATGCGCAGCACGCCGAAGCTCAGTTCCGCCTCGCCTTCGCTGCGGGCTTTGGCGAGCGCGTGATGCGAGCCCGGAATGAGATCGGTGAGGTTCATTGCGCCACCGACCAGGTTGGCGGCGGCGGCATTGGCGTGAATCTTT
>JAICQA010000451.1 GCA_025929595.1 Xanthobacteraceae bacterium | reverse complement strand
CGAGAAATTCGTGACGTGGTACCGCGGTTATTTTGCCTAGCCGGCAGTGCTGCTGTTCCCGCCGAAGGTCGACCGCGCCAGTTGCAGTCCGGCCTGAATGCGCCACGTTTCATTGCGCCGCAGGCCCGTGGCCAGGTACCAAGCGGGTCGTTATGCGCTGGTTGCCCCCGAACGGGCCCTCGCGTAACGCTATGGGCCGCTCCGGCTGGCCCTCCGGAGCCGCATGCGGACGGCGAGTAGGCTGGAGCTTCGGATGTTCGGTTCCTTCAAGGCCTGGCTCGAAGACCCTTCGGGCGCGCCCTCGCTGATCCGCCGGCTGCTTGTCGAATACGGTTACGATCAGGCGCCGTCCTACGCGTTTGCGATTGGCCTCGGCGCCGTGGCCGCCGCCTGCACCGCCGGCACCGCCTACCTGGTCGGCACGGTCGTGAACGAGGCCTATGTAAGCCGCGACTTCGGCGCCCTGTCGACGCTCGCCGTCGCTACGATCGTGCTGTTCGCCGTCAAAGGGCTGGCGATGTACGGGTCAAGCGTGACCATGGCCCGCATCAGCTACCGGATCGTCGCCGACATTCAGCGGCGGATATTCGACAAGCTGCTGATCGAAGGAATCGGCTATTTCTCCGACCGCCATTCGACCGAATTTCTGGCGCGGATGACGCGTGGCGCACGCGCTGCCGCGAACGTCCTGCAACAGGTTGTCAACTCGCTCGGCCGCGATCTGCTGACGCTCGTTGGTCTCGCGGCCGTGATGATCATTCAGGATCCGATCATGTCGGCGATCGGACTCCTGATCATGCCGCCGGCCGTTTATCTCGTTCGCGGGCTCATGCGCCGCGCACGCAACATCGCACGCAGTGAGCTGGGCGGCACATTGCAGATTTTCGAGACGATTCAGGAAGCGCTGCGCGGCTTCCCGATCGTCAAAGCCTTTACGCTCGAAGAGGAAATGCGGCGGCGTCTGGAGGGTTTCATTGCCTCCGTCGAGCAGCGGCAGTACAAGCTCGCGGCGATTGAAAATCGCGCCAGCCCCATCATGGAGTCCCTCGGTGGCGTCGCGATCGCGCTCGTCCTGCTCTATGGCGGGTATCGCGTCACCGAAGCCGGCGCGACACCCGGCGAATTCGTCTCGTTCATCACGGCGTTCCTGCTCGCCTACGAGCCTGCCAAGCGAATTGCGCGGCTCAACATCAGCCTTTCGCGACTGATCATGGCAGTGCGGGACCTGTTCGACATTCTGGATTCGCCGCCGACCGAGCTGGACGAACCGGGGCCGGAGCCGGCTGCGATCGAACGCGCCGAGTTGCGCTTCATCGGCGTGCATTTCAAATACGTGGCGCGCAGCCCCGCGCTGAGAGGGCTGTCGTTCGTGGCGGAAGCGGGCAAGATGACGGCGCTGGTCGGAGAGTCCGGCGCGGGCAAATCGACCGCGGTTGCGCTGATCCTGCGCTTTTACGATCCGTCAAAGGGACGGATCGAGATCGACGGCCGCGACATCCGGCAATTTCCGCGCCGGGCCCTGCGCCGGCAAATCGCCTATGTCGGCCAGGACGTGTTCCTTTTTCGCGGCACGATCCGGGAGAACATTGCATTCGGGAAGCTCGGCGCCAGCGAAGAGGAGATTTTCGCCGCCGCCAAGGCGGCTTACGCCCACGACTTCATCATGAGCTTTCCGGACGGCTACGACACGACCGTCGGGGAGGCCGGCGCAAAACTGTCCAGCGGACAGCGCCAGCGAATCGCCGTAGCGCGCGCACTGGTGCGCGACGCAAGGATCATCCTGCTCGATGAAGCGACGTCG
>JAICQA010000326.1 GCA_025929595.1 Xanthobacteraceae bacterium | reverse complement strand
TTGGAGCCGACGGGTATTTAAGAGCCGCTTCCCGCCGGGGTGCAAGCACTTGCGAAAAGCCGGCCGATGCCCCATGCGGAACCCCCACGCGCGGCCCGGAGCCGCAAGAGGCAACCTTCGATGGCCGTGTCGCTCGCCCGCAACGCCTTGCTGCTCGGCAACGTTGTAACCGGTCTCTCCGTCCTGGCACCCGCGGCCATGCTGCCGGAACTCGCAGCCGGTCTGGACGTGTCGATTCAGGCGGCCGGCTGGCTTGTGACCTTTGGCGCCATCGTCATGTGCTTCGGCTCGCCTTTGATGGCCTGGGCCACCACGCATATCGACCGGCGCACGCTGATGACCGTGACGCTCGGGATCGTCGCGTTCGGTCACATCGTTTCCGCCTTCGCGCCGAACTATGCGGTCCTGCTCGCTGCCCGGCTCGTATTACTCGCCGTGGCGGCGCTCTACACGCCGCAAGCCGCAAGTACCGTCGCGCTCATTGTCTCCGAGAAGGATCGGCCGGGTGCGATTGCCTACGTGTTCATCGGCTGGTCGCTGGCGATCGCGGTGGGCCTGCCGTTGCTGACATTTCTGGCCGTGCAATTCGGCTGGCGTGCCGCCTATGGGGGCATCGCGGTGCTCGCCACCGTCGCAATGTTGCTGAATGCCGTTGGCCTCCCGAGCGGCCTGCGCGGTGCGCCGCTGTCGCTCGCGAGCTGGGTCGAGGTCGCGCGCAACCGGCAGATCGTTCTCCTGCTGCTCATCACGATTATCGTGATCTCAGGCACCTTCCAGACATTCGTCTTCATCGGTCCGTTGTTTTCGGGGCTGACCGGTGCAGGCCCGCAGGTTGTCGCGGTCACGCTCGCCGTCGCGGGCTTTGTTGGCCTGCTCGGCAACGTCGCGACTACCCGCGCCGTCGCCGGCGTGGGGCCGTACGGCATGTCGCTGCTGCTGATCGCGACGATGTTTGTCGGCCTGCTGATCTGGGCTTTCGGTGCGGGCGCGCTTGCAGCGATGATTGCCGGGATGGCAATCGCCAGCGTCGGCTTCGCCGCCTCAAACTCGATTCAGCAGGCTCGCCTGGCGATCGCGGCTCCGGCGCTCGCAAGCGCTTCGATCGCGCTCAACACGTCCGCGATCTATGTCGGGCAGGCGATCGGATCGGCAATCGGCGCCGAGCTGATCGCGCGCAACATGCTGACAGCGGTCGGCTTCGTCGCCGCCGCGATCACCGGCTGTGCGTTGCTCGTCGTGCTGATGACGCGCGACGAGTCGCGCGTTACACCGCCTTGAAGCCGCGCCCGACGTCGTCGGCGAGGTCGTCCACGTGCTCAAGGCCGACCGAGAGCCGCAGCAGGCCGTCGCCGATGCCCATCTCTGCGCGCGCTTCGGGCGTGAAGCGCTGATGGGTCGTGGTCGCGGGATGCACGACCAGGCTCTTGGTGTCGCCGAGATTGTTCGAGACGCGGATCAGCCGCAGCGCGTTGCAGAAGCGGAAGGCGCCGGCCTTGCCGCCGTCGATTTCGACCGCGATCAGCGTGCCGCCGCCTTTCATCTGCCGCTTGACGAGGGCAGCCTGCGGGTGATCGGCCCGGCCCGGGTAGATCACCTTCTTCACCTTTGAGCTTGCGGCGAGGATGTCGGCGAGCTTCGCGGCATTCGTCTGCATGCGCTCGACTCGTACCGAGAGCGTCTCCATGCCTTTCAGCATGATCCAGGCATTGAACGGCGAGATCGATGGACCCGTCTGCCGCAGGAAATTGTGCATGTAGTCCATGATGAATTTTTCGGACGACAGCACCGCGCCGCCGAGACAGCGGCCTTGCCCGTCGATGTGCTTGGTCGTGGAATAGACCACCACGTCGGCGCCAAGCTGGAGCGGACTTTGCAGCAAGGGCGTCGCGAACACGTTGTCGACGATCAGCTTTGCATTCGCCGCCTTCGCGATCCTGGCGATCGCCGCGATGTCGAGCACGTCGAGCGTCGGGTTGGTCGGGCTTTCGAGGAAAAATGCTTTCGTTTCGGGCCGCACGGCGGCCTTCCATTGCGCGAGATCGGTGCCGTCGACGAGCGTGCAGGGCACGCCGTAGCGCGGCAGGAATTCCTCGATCACCCAGCGGCAGGAGCCGAAGAGCGCCTTCGCCGCCACCACATGGTCGCCGGCCTTCAGGAAGCAGAGCAGCGACGACGTGACCGCCGCCATGCCGCTCGCCGTGCCGCGGCACGCTTCGGCGCCTTCGAGCGCGGCGAGCCGTCCCTCGAACATCGCGATGGTCGGGTTGCCGTAGCGCGAATAGACGAAGCCCGGCTCCTTGTTGGAGAAACGCGCCTCGGCCGTCTCGGCTTCGTCGTAGACGAAGCCCTGCGTCAGGAAGAGCGCTTCGGCGTTTTCGCCGAACTGCGAGCGCAGGATGCCGGAATGGATGAGCCGGGATTCCGGCCGAAGTTCTTCCGGATCGAGCGGCGGACGGGGAATCGAACTCATGGGCGTGCCCTCCAAAAATAAAGTCCGGCGGGGGACGACCCGGCCGGACTTCGGCACGTCCCCGGCCTTTTAGCGAGTTGTTTAACGTGGCTGCAAGCCGGCCGGCTCAAATGACCACGAACGATAGGTGGATTATCGCGAGCCCGCGCTTGGCGTCAAGCGGTCCGTCCGCTAGTCGATTGACCATGACTGCGGCACTCAGACGCGAACAGGCAAACACCGCGTCCGGCATCCTGCCGGCGCAGGCGATTGCCGCGCTGGTGGAGAGCGGCGCGATTGCTGCCCAACTGAAAGTGGGCGCCGATCAGGTCCAGCCCGCGAGCCTCGATCTCCGTCTGGGCGCGCGCGCATGGCGCGTGCGTGCGAGCTTCCTGCCGTCGGCGAAGAGCGCCATCGGCGAACGGCTCGACGCGCTCGCCTTGCATCAGATCGAACTGTCCGATCGCGGCACGGTGCTCGAAACCGGCTGCGTCTATATCGTCGAACTGGAAGAGCGTCTGAAGCTGCCGCGCGATCTCGCCGCGGCCACGAACCCGAAAAGCTCGACCGGCCGCCTCGACGTTTTCACGCGCGTGATCGGCGACCGCGTCGCGGCCTTCGATGTGTTTCCGCCGGGCTATGACGGGCCGCTCTATGTCGAAGTGAGCCCGCGCACCTTCCCCGTGCTGGTGCGGCGCGGCTCGCGTCTCGGGCAGATCCGTTTCCGCCGAGGCTCGGCCAAGCTCGTCGGCGCGGCGCTTGCGGCACTCCACGCGAGCGACCTTCTCGTGTACGAAGACAACGCCGATCTCGCCGGCGGCGCGGTGGCGGTGAG
>JAICQA010000166.1 GCA_025929595.1 Xanthobacteraceae bacterium | reverse complement strand
TCTAGCAACAGCGTTTGGCGGCGTGCGGCAAAGATCGCGGCTGCCGTGATCGGATCGAACGAGCATGGCGAATACGAAATCGGCGAAGAAGGCGACGCGGGTCATCGCGCGCCGCGCGGAATCGAACAAGTCGCGTCGCACGAACATGCGCACCTATGTGCGCGAGGTGGAGCTGGCGCTGGTCGCCGGCGACGCCAAGAAGGCGGCCGATGCACTCACCGCAGCCGAGCCGAAGATCATGCGCGCCGCGCAAAAGGGTGTGATCCATCGCAACACCGCTTCGCGCAAGGTCGCGCGTCTCGCCAAGCGCGTTCGCGCACTCGCCGGCTGAAAATTTTTGAATAGTTTCGGCGCATTGGTCGCGCTTGAAGGATAAAGATCCGGCCCCCGCGGCCGGATTTTTCATTTGCGCGCCCTCCGATCGGAGGATGCCGGCCGACATTAGCGTGTGCAGCGTCTCCGCTCGCAAACTGTCCGCGATTTCGGCGACGGTTACATGAAGGTAATGCTCAAAAAAATTCAAATGCGCGCATGAGCTTGGCGGCAAAGCGATGCGACGGACTTCAAATTTCTCCGCCTTTGCCGCAAACGCGAAACCGCTTCATTGAGGCGGAAATGTCATGGTTTTGTCGTGTTGCTTGGAAGGCACGCTCGGGATTCTCCAAGCGGAGTCATAGCGTTGCAAGTAACCGTCGGCGCCTATCGACGTGTTCTGTCGCGGCGAGCGCGGATTTCAGCGGTCTTCTCGAAAGAAATGCCGTTGACCGCTTAGAGGCTCGGTGTATCGTTTTCCTGCGTCCGGGGTGTCCGGACGTTCAGCAGATTGGTTGAGTTCGCAACTCATCGCCGATGAGCGCAGGCAATTCGTGACCGCAACAAAGCATGAAATGGCGGCGCGCTGCGGCAGGTGAGAACAAGAAGAAACGGCGAGAGACAGAGAACGGAGTGAGTAGCGTAAAGCGAGTTGCGTAAAGCGTAAGAAGTGCGTGCGGGTAGAGTGGAAGGGGCTTTCGCGTTTTGTACGGACGGCCGGAGACGGGCGGACGGGTAAGAAGCGACCACTGACCAGACGACAAATAAAAGGACATCGCCGGGCATATCGGTGATGAGCGGGGCGGTTATGAATTCACTTCAACGACACACAGATCCTTTGTGGCGTCAGGACCTCATTGGTCCGGCGCAAGCGCGGCCGCGCATAAAGCGGCGCGATCGGCGGCGTGACGCGTATTCTCCTCCAGCGTCCAGTTTCGGTTCGACCGAATAGCTTCGTCGTTCGTCCGTAGTTCTTCCCATTTTACGTTTGATCTCGGCGCAGGACCTGCGCCGCGGGTGTGTCGGTTCCGCCGGGCCCCGCTCTTGGAGTTTGAAATGGCCGCCGCAAAACAAGAATTGCCCGAGAATGATGCGCTGCGCTGGGATCGTGTGTCCCGCCGCCTCCGGGCAGAGATTGGCGAGGACGTCTATCTGAGCTGGTTCACCAGCATGACCTTTGAAGGCTTCGCCAGCGAAGCCGTCAGGCTGTCGGTACCGACGCGCTTCCTGCGCAATTGGATTCACTCGCATTACGGCGAGCGCGTTCTCGAGCTTTGCCGCGAGGAATTCGGCGAGACACGCAAGATCGACGTCGTCGTGCGCACGACGCTCGCCCGCAATTCAGCCGCGGCGCCGCGCCCCACGCGCCCGGAAGCCGTTCCGTCCGGGTTGGAGCGCACCGTGCCGTTCCAGATGCGGACGCCGGCCGCGGGCGACAGCCGCCTGCAGGGCAATGGCGGCTCGCCGCTCGATACCCGCTTTACCTTTGGCTCGTTCCTGGTTGGCCGTTCGAACGCACTCGCGCACGCGGCCGCCCGTCAGGTGTCGGACGCCGAACCCGGCACCGCCGCACGCTTCAACCCGCTCTACATTCATTCCGCCGTCGGCCTCGGCAAGACGCATCTTCTCCAGGCAATCGTCTGGGCCGGCGAGCAGAGCGGCCGGCGGATGCTTTATCTGACCGCCGAGAAGTTCATGTACGGCTTCGTCGCCGCGCTCAAAAGCCAGTCGGCGATCGCCTTCAAGGAAGCGTTGCGCGGCATTGAGGTGCTGGTGATCGACGATCTTCAGTTCCTGCAGGGCCCGAAGGTGCAGATGGAGTTTTGCCACACGCTGAACGCGCTCGTGGATGCGGGCCGTCAAGTCGTGATCGCCGCCGACCGAACGCCGGGCGAGCTGGAAAGCCTCGAAGAGCGCGTTCGTTCGCGGCTGGCCGCGGGGCTCGTGGTGGAAATGGCGCCGCTAGAAGCCGAATTGCGCCAACGCATCCTCGAAGGACGCATCGCCGCGCTCAAGGCCCAGCATCCGGCCTTCGACGTGCCGGAGGTGGTGCTCCAGCATGTGGCCCAGCAGGTCACGCAGAACGGCCGCGATCTCGACGGCGCGGTGAACCGCCTGCTCGCCCATAACCAGTTCAGCGGGCGGCCGGTGACGGTCGAACTCGCCGAGGAAGTCATCCGCGACCTGATCCGGCCCGCCGATCCGCGCCGCATCCGCGTGGAAGACATCCTCCGGGTGGTGTCCAAACACTATGGCGTGTCGCGCGCCGACCTTCTCTCCTCCCGCCGAACCGCCAATGTCGTGCGCCCACGCCAGATCGCCATGTACCTGGCCAAAACCCTGACACTGCGCTCACTGCCCGAGATCGGCCGCCGCTTCGGCGGGCGCGACCACACGACGGTCCTGCACGCCGTGCGCAAGATCGAAGGGCTTGTGCAGGGCGACAAGGTCCTCGCCGACGAGATCGACTCCCTGAAGCGCCTCCTGCAGGAGTGAGCGGGCGGGCGCCTGGCCGCGCCCGAAAAATGCCCGCCGCTCTTGCCTATCGGGGGTAGAGGCTTCAAAGTCTTCCGCCCCGGCCCCCGCCGGACAGTCATTCGCGGGTCGTTGGCACCCCAATTCCGGATCGTGCGGTCATGAAGATCACCCTTGAGCGCGCCGAACTCGTCAGGGCGCTGGCCCATGTGCACCGCGTCGTGGAGCGGCGCAACACGATCCCCATTCTCGCCAACGTCCTGCTGCGCGCCGGCAAGAACGGGCTGGAGCTGAAGGCGACCGATCTCGACCTCGAGATCGTCGAGACAGTGCCGGCCGAGATCAAGCAGGCGAGCGCCGCCACGGTGCCGGCGCACATGTTCTACGACATCGTACGCAAGCTGCCCGAAGGCTCGCAGGTTGAACTGCAAACGGGCACGGACCGCGGCTCGCTGCAGGTCCGCGCCGGCCGCTCGCGCTTCACGCTCCAGACCCTGCCCGAGACGGATTTCCCGGATATCGCCGCGGGCGATCTCCCGCATCGGTTCAAGCTGGCGGCGGGCGATCTGAAACGTCTCATCGACAAGACGCAGTTCGCGATCTCGACCGAAGAGACTCGCTATTACCTGAACGGCATCTATCTCCACCTCGTCGACGACAAGGCGGCGCGGCTCCGCGCCGTCGCGACCGACGGTCATCGTCTGGCGCAGGTTGACTTGACGGCACCCAAGGGCGCGGCCGGCATGCCGGGCGTGATCGTGCCGCGCAAGACGGTGATGGAAGTACAGCGCCTGCTCGAAGACGCGGGCGAAGAGGTCGAGATCGAGCTTTCGCCCGCCAAGATCCGCTTCTCGCTTGGCAACGTCGTCCTCACCTCGAAACTGATCGACGGCACCTTCCCGGACTATGGCCGCGTGATCCCGCTCGGCAACGACAAGATCCTCGTCGTCGACAAGGGCGAGTTCTCCTCCGCCGTCGACCGCGTCTCGACCGTCTCGAGCGAGCGCGGGCGTGCGGTGAAGCTCTCGCTCGGGAGCGGCAAGCTCACGCTCTCCGTGACGAACCCGGATTCGGGCAGCGCGACCGAAGAGATCGAGGTCGAGTATGGCGCCGAGCCGCTCGATATCGGTTTCAACAGCCGTTATCTCCTCGACATCGCTCAGCAGATCGAGGGCGAGAAGGCGACGCTGAAGCTTGCCGATCCCGGCTCGCCGACGCTGCTGCAGGACGGCGAGCCTTCCGGCGCGCTTTACGTCCTGATGCCGATGCGAGTGTGACCGGCTTCGACGCTTTGCCGTCCGCCGCACCCCGCGCCGCCATCCGGCGGCTGACGCTCACGAATTTCCGCTCCTACCGCCGCGCCGAACTCGTGGCGGGCGACGGGCCGGTGCTGCTCCTCGGGCCGAACGGGGCGGGCAAGACGAATTTGCTGGAAGCGATTTCGTTTCTGACGCCCGGGCGCGGCCTGCGCCGCGCGACGCTCGAAGACGTTGCGAACAGCGAAGGGGACGGCTCCTGGGCGGTCGCCGCGGAAGCCGATGGTGTGCTTGGTCCCGTGCAGCTCGGCACGGGCATCGACGCGCCCGGCACAAACGGCGCACCGACGCGCCGCTGCCGCATCGACCGCGAGCCGGTGCCGTCCGCGACCGCCTTCGCGGATCACTTGCGCGTCATCTGGCTGGTGCCGGAAATGGACGGGCTGTTTCTCGGGCCAGCCTCCGAGCGCAGGCGATTTCTCGACAGGCTCGTGCTCGCGATCGACGCGTCGCATGGCAGCCGCGTGAACGCGCTCGAGCGCGCGCTGCGCTCGCGCAACCGGCTGCTGGAAGAGTCGGCGCCCGATGCGCGCTGGCTCGACGCGATCGAACACGAGGTCGCCGAGCTGGGCATTGCGGTGGCCGCGGCGCGCATCGAAACCGTGCGCCGCCTGATGGGCGAGATCGAATCGGCGCGCGATCCCGCGTCGCATTTCCCGTCGGCCACGCTCGCGCTCGAAGGCTGGCTTGAGAGCGAACTCAGCCAGCGCCCTGCGACAGAAATCGAGGAGTTGTACCGCGCGAGCTTACGCGACGCCCGCCCGCGCGATCGCGCCGCGGGCAGAACGCTCGAAGGCCCGCACCTCTCCGACCTCGCGGTCACTTTTGCAGAGAAGGGAATTCCCGCCGCGCGCGCTTCGACCGGCGAACGCAAGGCGCTTTTGGTTGGCGTCGTGCTCTCGCACGCGCGGCTTGTGGCGGCGATGCATGGCGCCGCGCCCATCGTGCTGCTCGACGACGTGGCGGCCTTCCTCGACGCCGAGCGTCGCGCGGCACTCTTCGAAGCCCTGCAGCGCCTCGGCGCGCAGGTCTGGATCAGCGGCGTAGACGATTCCGCCTTTGCCGAACTTCCCGCTGCGGAGCGCTTTCGGGTGACGCCCGGACGGGTGGAGCGAGCCGTCTGAACGGGCAGATTTTCGGCTCGGCTCGAGGGTGTGACGGACCCGGCCGGAACAGCGGCAAAACCACTGAAAAATCTCGATTTTTTCGACAATCTTTGCCACCAAAAGACCGTGCGGATGGGCTAGAAAAGAGGCCGAAATCCAGTCCCGATTCGAGGCCGATTCCCTATGGCGAAACCCGCCCCCAAGACCGATTCCACGCCTGAAGCCGATCCGGCGCTGTCCGCAGAATATGGCGCGGAATCGATCCAGGTCCTCAAAGGTCTCGACGCCGTCCGCAAGCGTCCGGGCATGTATATCGGCGACACCGACGACGGCTCGGGCCTGCATCACATGGTCTACGAGGTCGTCGACAACGCGATCGATGAAGCGCTCGCCGGTCATGCGACGGACGTTTCCGTCGCGCTCAACGCCGATGGCTCGGTGACGGTCATCGACAACGGCCGCGGCATCCCGACCGATATTCATAAGGAAGAGGGCGTCTCGGCGGCCGAAGTCATCATGACGCGGCTGCACGCGGGCGGAAAGTTCAACCAGAATTCCTACAAGGTCTCAGGTGGCCTGCACGGGGTCGGCGTCTCGGTCGTGAATGCGCTCTCGAGCGTCCTCGACCTCACGATCTGGCGCGACGGCGACGAGCACGCCATGCGTTTCCGCGACGGCGAGCCCGAAGCCGCGCTCAAGCGCACCGGCGACGCCAAGGGCCGGCGCGGCACGCGCGTCACCTTCACGCCGAGCAAGGACATCTTCACGAAAGTCGACTTCGATTACGCGACACTCGAGCATCGCCTGCGCGAACTCGCCTTCCTCAATTCCGGCGTGACGATCATCCTGTCCGACCAGCGCGGGCCGGAGCCGAAGTCCGAAACCATGCGCTACGACGGCGGCGTCGAGGAGTTCGTCCGCTACATCGACCGCAACAAGCAGTCGCTCATTCCGGCGCCCATCGTGATCCGCGCCGAGCGCGACAAGATCCTGGTCGAGGC
>JAICQA010000111.1 GCA_025929595.1 Xanthobacteraceae bacterium | reverse complement strand
GAAGTCGCCGCGCAGCATGCTCGAGCGGTGGAAATAAAGCAGCGAGCCGTTGTTGTTGAGCAGAAAGCCGTGATCCCGGTCGGGATGAATCTCCGCGACCTGACCGAGGAAAGTCTGGTCGGCCTCTCCCTGCGGCTGCTGCGTGCGGTCCTCGCGCCACTCCTTGATCTCGCGCAGGCGGCGCTCGGCGATGCGAAAGGCCTCGTTGATCGCGTTCTGAATGTCGGGATTCTGAAACTTGCGCTGCAGATGATCGGGCTCGTGCGTCACCGCAAGGTCGCGCCGTCCGGGGATGCCAAGCTCGATCCGAACGACCGGCGGGATCGTGCCGTTGCTGTTCCGCGCCCGCTGGTCGACATGCACGCGGCAGGAGGTGAGCCGGCTATAGAGGCGTTCGAGATCCTCCACGCGCGCCCGGATTTCGCGCTCGACCCATTCGGAACTGTCGAGGTTGTGGAAGGAAATCTCGATCGGAACTTGCATGATGAGCCTCCGGTTGAAAGCCCCCAAATTTGAAACGCTTCGTCGAAACGAAAGTTTCTTCTACATGCATGCTCTCCGGGTGGCGGGCGCCCCGCTGGATGCAATCGCATGTCAGCGCTCCGCGATAACCCGCGCGCCGCGCTGAAAGGTAACGTAGCTCCAGAACCAGTTGAGCGCGACGACGAAGCGGTTCCGCACGCCGATCAGAAAATAGATATGCGCGATGCCCCAGAACCACCAGCCGAGATAGCCCGTAAGTTGCAGCCGTCCGCGTCGCACGACCGCCGACTTGCGCCCCACCGTGGCAAGATCGAGGAAGTGACGATAGGTGAAGGGCTTCGGCATTTCACGGCCGGCGGCCCGTGCTGCGATCAGCCTGCCCACATATTTCCCCATCTGTTTCGCGGCGGGCGCGATGCCCGGAATCTGCGGTGCGTCCGGGTCGGCGAGCACGGCGGTGTCGCCGACCGCGAAAATCTCCGGGTGGCCCGGCACTTCGAGATGTGGGCCGACCTTGATGCGGCCGGCCCTGTCCGTTTTGGCGCCGATCCATTGCGCCGCCGGTGACGCCTTCACGCCTGCCGCCCAGATGATTGTTTCGGAGTCGATGCCTCCGTTCTTGAGGACCACGCCGTCCTTCCGGCAATCCGTCACAAGCGAGTCCGTTTTGACTTCCACACCCATGCGTTCGAGCGATTGCTGCGCGTAAGCGGAAAGCCGCTCGGGGAAAGTCGGCAGAATGCGCGGGCCGGCTTCCACGAGCACGATGCGCGCGGCGCCCGGATCAATGCGACGGAAATCGGAGCGTAGCGTGTGCTGCGCGATTTCAGCAATTGCTCCCGCCATCTCGACGCCCGTCGGTCCGCCCCCGACGATGACGAAGGTCAGCAGGCGCTGCCGCTTAGCCGGGTTGTCCGCGATCTCCGCATGTTCGAATGCGAGTAGAATCCGCCGTCGGATTTCCAGCGCGTCGTCGACGCTCTTCAGTCCGGGTGCGGCCTCTGCCCATTCGTCGTGCCCGAAATAGGAATGCGTTGCGCCCGTGGCGAGCACGAGAAAATCGTAGGCAACCTCGATCGGCCCCGCACGCACGATGCGTTCCGCTATATCGATGCCCGTCACCTCGGCCATCACCACGCGCGCGTTTTCCTGATGGCGCAGGATCGAGCGGATCGGCCAGGCGATATCGGGCGAGGAGAGGGCGGCTGTTGCGACCTGATACAGCAGCGGCTGAAAGGTGTGATGGTTGTGCTGATCGATGATCGTAATGTCGACCGGCGCGCGGGCCAGCGCCCGCACGGCTTCCATCCCGCCGAAGCCGGCGCCTGCGACCACGATCTGCGGCCGGTTTTGGATCTGGTCCACAGCGTTGGCTCCATCGGCGGCGGAGCGTTCAGCCTTTCCTTGCCTTGCCCCGCTTCAGGTGCTCATCGAGCCGCGGCATGATTTCTACGAAGTTGCACGGCCGGTAACGCAGGTCGAGCTGATGCACGAGGATTTCGTCCCATGCATCGCGGCATGCGCCGGGCGAGCCCGGCACGCAGAAGATATAGGTGGCATTGGCGACGCCCGCAGTGGCTCGTGTTTGGATCGCGGAGGGGCCGATCTTCGGCGCACTGACATAGAGAAACATCGCCGCGAAACCGTCCATGCGCTTTTCAAACAGCGGTTCGACCGCCTCCGGCGTTACGTCGCGGCCCGTAAATCCGGTGCCGCCGGTCGTGATCACGACATCGATCTTCTTGTCGTTGATCCAGGCCTTCACCTGCGCACGGATTTTCCGGATTTCGTCTTTCACGATGGCGCGCGCGGCGAGCCTGTGGCCCGCCTTTTCGATGCGCTCGATCAGCAGCGCGCCGGATTTGTCTTCCGCGACATCGCGCGTGTCTGAAACCGTCAGCACGGCAATCGAAAGCGGCTCGAAGTGGCGGGACGGATCGATGCCGGGCATGGTCCGGTCACTATACCAGACCGGTTAGAGCGCGCGAAACATCACGAGCGCGTCGACAAATCCCAGCTCGGGATGCGCGAAGGCGCCGGGCAGGCGGCCCGCGGTCTCAAAGCCGAGCGATTGCCAGAGCCGCACCGCGCGCTCGTTGGTCGAGACGACAAAATTGAATTGCATGGCGCGAAAGCCGCGTGCTTTCGCCCGTTCCAGCGAATGCAGGCACATCGTCCGGGCGATACCTCGGCCCGAGGCGTCCTGCGCGGTCATGTAGCCGCAATTCGCCACATGCGATCCGCCGCCCATCTGGTTGGTGCGGAGATAGTAAGTGCCGACGACGGTGCCTTCCTCTTCGGCAACGAAGACTTCATGTGCCGGTGCGCGCCAGTGGGCGAGCGCGGCGTCACGGTTCATGTCGCTGGGCAGCGTATAGGTCTCGCCGGCGCGAATGATGGGTTCGAGAATTCGCCAGATCGCCTCGACGTCGCGATCTTCCGACGGCCGGACGATCATGGGCGCGTCAGAGCGATTCCGTCGAGAACGTGTTGCAAGCCTGCACCGATCCGCTTTTGAAGCCGTTCATGAACCAGCGCTTGCGCTGCGCGGCCGAGCCATGCGTGAAGGCGTCGGGCACGACATAGCCCTGCGTCTTCTTCTGGATCATGTCGTCCCCGATCGCCGACGCGGTTTGCAGGGCCGCGTCCACGTCGCCTTCCTCAAGGAAAGTCGAACGCGACTGCTGCTTGTTCGCCCACACGCCGGCGTAGCAATCCGCTTGCAGTTCGACGCGCACCTGCAACGCATTGCGTTCGCGCTCGCCCATGCGCGACTGCACTTCGCGAACTTTCTCCAGGATGCCTTGCAGGTTCTGCACGTGATGGCCGATCTCATGCGCGATCACATAGGCCTGCGAGAATTCGCAACTCTTGCTGCCGACCGGGCAGGCGCCGAAGCGGCGCTGCAAATCCTGGAAGAACGACGTGTCGAGATAGACCGCCTGCTCGGGCGGACAATAGAACGGTCCCATCGCCGACTGCGCCATGCCGCAAGCAGACCGCGTGCCGCCCGAGAACATCACCAGCCGCGGCGCGCGATAGCGCTGACCTGCCTGCGAAAACACCTCGTTCCAGCGGTCTTCGGTCGAGCCGAGCACGGCCGATACGAACTGTCCGAGTTTGTCATCCGGCGCGCCGGCCTTGCCGGGACGCGACGGCGCCTGCGTTTGCTCCATGCCGGGGCCCTGGATTTGTTCAAGGCCGCCGATCAGCACCAGCGGATTGATGCCGAGCGCCCAGGCGATCAGGCCGACAATAATCAGGCCGCCGAGGCCGAGCCCGCCGCCGCCGGCGCGCCGCCCGCCGGGAAGGGGGAAACGGAATCCGCCGCCCCTGCCGCCGTCGCCGCGGCGATCCTCGACATTTTCGCTTCGACGAAAATCGTCCCACCGCATCTTGAACCTCCGCAGGCGCCGCACCCGCCACTTTCGCCCGGATTGTGGCGCGCCTGTGGGGTTGCAGCAATCGGCCGGCGGTGTAAGTCATGGGCGGCCGATCCGTTCCGGCCAATCCGTCCAAATTCCGCTAAATTGCAGCCATGCCGCCGAGTCGTAGACCGTCCTTCCGCCGCGAAGCGCGCGCCTATCGCATGGGCCATGCGCCTGTCGCAGGGTGCGACGAGGCGGGCAGGGGTCCGTGGGCGGGGCCGGTGGTGGCCGCCGCCGTCATTCTCGACCCCAACTGCGTCCCGAAGGGGTTGAACGACTCAAAAGTTCTTGAGCCCGAACGGCGCGAGGAATTGTTCGAGGAGATTTGCGCCTGCGCCGAAGTCGCCGTCGCCATGGCGCCGCCCGCGCGGATCGACCGCGACAATATCCTGCGCGCGAGTCTGTGGGCGCTCGCTCGCGCCGTCTGCGCGCTGCCGCGTACGCCGCGCCTCGTATATGTAGACGGCCCGCATCGGCCGCCGCTCTCGGACGACTATCTGGTCGAAGCGCTGGTCGACGGCGACGCACTCGTCTCCTCGGTTGCCGCAGCGTCGATCGTCGCGAAGGTCACGCGCGACCGCTTGATGTGCCAGCTCGGCGTGGCCTTCCCCGACTACGGCTTCGAGCGCCACAAGGGGTATGGCACCGAAATGCATGGCGACGCGCTGCGCCGGCATGGCGCCACGCCACATCATCGCGCGAGCTTTGCGCCGGTGATCTCGGTGCGCATGACAATCGCCGCGAAAGAGTGATGCGCGCACAGGCTTTCACCAGTCCGCTCGAAGTCTCGATCTACGTCGAGGGCCTTCGCGCGCGTCCGGCTTTTTTTGTCGGACTGCTGCTGATCGTTCACGCCGCGATGTGGACGCTGGTCGCCTGGCTTGCCAATCCGACCGCAGACCCGAAACTCGCGGTCGCCGCCGCGCTCGGCCGCGAATGGCAGTTCGGGTACATGAACACGCCGCCGCTTGCGCCGTGGTTGCTTGAGTTGACATTCCGGGCCGGCGGTTTGCTCTCGGTGTACGCGCTCGGGCCTTTCACGATCGCGCTGACCGGCTGGCTCCTCTATTTGCTCGCGCGCCGCATCGCAGGCGACCGCCATGGTGCGATCGCCGTATTCCTCATGGTCGGCGTGCATCCGGTCGCGTTTCCGGTCGGCTCGTTCGACTCCGACATCGTGCAGATGCCGCTGGTGGCGCTCGCGGTCCTTTCATGGTGGTTTGCCGTGATCGAGCGCAACCGCTTCGCGTGGGTCGTGCTTGGTATTACCTGCGGGCTTTTTGCGTATGCGGGCGTGCAGGGGTTCTTTGTGCTCGCCACACTCCTTGTCCTGACGGCCGCTACGCCGGCGGGACGTGCATCGCTCGTCGAGAACCGCGATCAGATTTTTGCCGTGTCGGGTCTTTTCCTGTTCACATTGCTGCTGACGCCGCGCATGATCTGGCTGCAGCATCACGACTTCGCCGGTGTGACGCAGTTGCTGGACATCCCCGGCCGGAACATCGCGCGCGGTGAGCCGGTTTCGATGGGCATCACGGTCATCCTCGGCCATATCGGCTTGCTGCTGCTGGTCGGACTTGCATCGCGTTATCTCGCGCAGGACGGTGACATCGCCCCGGTCTTCATGCGCCCGCCGCTGCATCCGTTCGGCAAACTTTTAGCGACGGCGTTGGCCCTCGGGCCGCCAATCCTTGCCGTCGTCTTTGCCGTTGTGCTCGGGCTGCATTTTGCGGCGAGCGCCGCCGCCCCACTGGTTCTTTATTCGGGCCTGCTGGCCATCGTGCTCGCGAGCGACGCGTTGCGCGTCCATCGCCAGCGCATGGTGGCGGTTGCTGCATTGACGCTCATGTTTCTTCCGCCGGTCCTGGAATTGGCGACGGCTTTTGCCTCGCCCTATTTCAGCGCGGCGGGCCGCACGACCAATTGGCCGGCACAGCCGGCGGCACGCTACATGACCGACGTCTATCGCACGCGCACCGGACGTCCGCTGGAGTATGTGGTCGGCAGTGAATGGCAGGCGAGCGCGATTGCCCTGGCGAGCCGCGATCGTCCGCACATTTTCATCGACGCCGATCCGGCGCAGTCGCCCTGGGCGAGCCGCGAGAAGATCGAGACGGAAGGCGGAATCGTGATCTGGAATATCCGCGGTGCCGACGGCGCGCCGCCTGCGGCGCTCGCCCAAAACCTTCCGCCACTCGTGCCCGAATCGCCGCTGACGCTGAACTGGATGCGGCCGGGCAATCTCGATTTCATCCGCCTCGGCTGGGCCATCGTCCCGCCGAAGCAATAGCGGCTAGTGATAGCCCTCACCCTCTCTGATTTTGCCCCAGAACAGCCAATAGACGAAAACCGTGTAACCGAGAATGATCGGCAGCAGGAAAATCGTGCCGATCAGCATGAAGATCTGACTCGAAGGCGCGGCCGCGGTTTGCCACACCGTCAAACTCGGCGGCACCAGATACGGAAAATTCGAGATCACGAGACCGAGATAGCCGAGCAGGAAGAGGCCGATCGCGCCGACGAAGGGCGCATGTTCGCGTTTGTCGCTCAGCCATTTCCAGACCATGAAGGCGAGCAACGCGGTCACAATCGGAACGGGCGCGAGATAAAAGAAATTCGGCAACGTGAACCAGCGCTCCGCGATGCGTTCGATCAGAAGTGGTGTCCACAGGCTCACAATCCCCATCGCCACCAGCACCGCGAGCAGCAGCCATTTCGCCTGCTCGCGCGAGCGGTCCGCGACCACGCCCTCGGTGCGCAGCACCAGCCACGTCGCACCGAGAAGGCCGTAACCGGCGACCACCCCGACGCCGCAGAGGATCGAGAAAGGGGTGAGCCAGTCGAATGGTCCGCCCGCATACTGGCGGTCTTGCACTTCGATGCCTTGCAGCAGTCCGCCGAGGACCAATCCTTGCGAGAATGCGGCGACGAGCGATCCGCCGGCGAATGCGATGTTCCACCAGACCTTCGAAGAGCGCGCGACCCAGCGGAATTCGAACGCGACGCCGCGGAAGATCAACGCGAGCAGCATGAGAATAATCGGCAGGTAGACCGCCGGCATGATGACGGCGTAGGCGAGCGGAAAGGCCGCGAGCAGTCCGCCGCCGCCGAGCACGAGCCAGGTCTCGTTGCCGTCCCAGAACGGCGCCACCGAATTCATCATCTGGTCGCGCTCGGCCTCGCGTTTCGCCAACGGAAACAGGATGCCGATGCCAAGGTCGAAGCCGTCGAGGATGACGTACATCGCCACGGCGGCGCCTATCAGCGCGGCCCAGATCAGCGGGAGATACCATTCCATGGCGTCCTCCGTGCCGTCAGTTGAGTGCCTGCCGCCCGGCGCTATGCGCTCCGGACAGCGGCCGGTTCGGCAGGCCGTGCTCGGGCACGGTGTCTTCCGGCGGCGGCCCCTTTGCGATTAGCCGGTTGATGTAATAGATGCCCATCGAGAAGATGATGCCGTAGACGATCACGAACATCGCCAGTGTCGTCGCGACGCTCCCTCCCGGCACCGGAGAAACGCCTTCGGCCGTTCGCATCACCTGGTGCACGAGCCAAGGCTGTCTGCCGCTCTCGGTGACCGTCCAGCCGGAAATCACCGCGACGAAACCGATCCACCATGTGTAGGCCATCGGCCGCATATACCAGTTCGCCGCGAACAGCCTCCCGCGCCACCACAGCCATACGCCGACCCATGACGACGCGATCATGAAGAAACCGACGGCAAGCATGATCCGGAACGCAAAAAATACGATTGGCACCGACGGTCGCTCGCTCGGCGGGACGCTTTTCAGGCCGGGGAAGAGGCCGTCCGGATCGTGCGTGAGGATGATCGACGATCCGCGTGGGATCGAAATTTCAAAACGGTTTGCCTCGTTCTTCTCGTCGGGCCAGGCGAAGATATGAAAGTCGCCGGGCTTGCTGCCGTCCCAGTGCGCTTCCATCGCCGCGATCTTGATCGGCTGGTGCTCGAGCGTGTTGAGGCCGTGCTGGTCGCCGATGAAGAGCTGCAACGGCGCGACGATGGCCGCGAAGCCGATGCCCATGCGCAGCATCGTCTTGGCCTCAGCCGGCCGTATGCCGGCGACAAGGTAACGGGCGCCGACTGCCAGCACGACGAAAGAAGTCGTGAGATAAGCCGCCGTCAGCATGTGAGCGAAGCGATAGGGGAAACTCGGGTTGAAAACGATCTGCAACCAGTCAGTCGGTTGAACGATGCCGTCGCGCATTTCGAAGCCGACCGGCGTGTGCATCCAGCTGTTGGCCGCGAGAATCCAGAAGGCGGACATG
>JAICQA010000292.1 GCA_025929595.1 Xanthobacteraceae bacterium | reverse complement strand
GTCGACGGTCCCGCGGCCCTCAAGATGTATCGCGACGAAATAGCCAAGCTGAAGGCCACGAACTGATCCGACCGGCATCCGGCCGCCCCCGGTGGGGGCGGGCGGGGGGTTTAGTCGGGTGGGGCAGGGGGCATGTCCGACATCGACAATCTGAAGACCGTCGATCCTGAGTACCGGATAGGGGCGGGCGTCTCACGTGCAGGCGACGTCGCGCTCGGTCTGATCGCGGCCGCTATTCTCTTTGCCATGATGGCCGTGACCGCGATCGATGTGACCGGCCGCTACCTGTTCAACTCGCCGCTTCAGGGCAGCTACGAGTTGACCCAGCTTCTGATGCTTTCGCTCGTTTTTGCGGCACTTCCTTCCGTGACACGCCGCACCGAGCACATCACCGTCGGGCTGTTTGAAAACGCCTTTACCGGGTGGATGAGGACCGCCCGCGACCAGACGATCGCGCTCGTCGTGGCGTTGGGAGCGCTCTATCTGGGGTGGCGGCTCTACGTCCTGGCCGGTCGCTTCGATGCGTTCGGCGATACCACCGCGACGTCACGCATTCCGCTTTCGCCTTTCGCTTACGGCGGAGCGCTGGCAATGCTCATCTGCGCGGTCGCGTCGCTCCTGCTTGCGGTTGAAACACTGATGACGCGACGCGGGGATCGCGGCCGATGACCGCCACCTTCATCGCCTTTGCCATTCTGTTCGCCGTCCTCTTCTACGGGGTGCCGCTCGCTTTTGCGCTCGGCCTCGTCGGACTCGTCGGCTTCTCCATGCTGATGGGAGCGCACGCCGCCGCGGCCATGTCGGCGCAAATCGCCTGGGACACGCTCACGAGCTACAGCCTGTCGGTGCTGCCGCTGTTCATTCTCATGGGCAATCTCGTCAATCATTCGGGCTTGTCGCGCAATCTGTACGACGCTTCGAACGCCTTCATCGGTCACCGCCGCGGCGGTCTCGCCATGGCGACGATCCTCGCCTCGGGCGGCTTTGCCGCGGTGTGCGGCTCCTCGATCGCCACGGCGGCGACCATCTCGACGGTCGCGCTGCCCTCCATGCGGCGCTACGGATATTCGCCCGCGCTTTCGACCGGCTCGATCGCCGCCGGCGGCACACTCGGCATCCTGATTCCGCCGTCGGTCATCATGATCATCTACGGCAGCATGACCGAGACCAGCATCGGCCATCTGTTCATCGCCGGCATCGTCCCGGGCGTCCTCGCGGTTCTTCTTTATATGGCGGCGGTGTCGGCGACGACCGTGCTTGATCCCGCCGCGGGTCCTGCCGGACCGCGCCTGGCCTGGGCGGATCGATTCCGGGCGCTGCGCGACGTCTGGATGGTGCTGGCGCTTTTCGTGATCGTGATCGGCGGCATTTACCTCGGCGTATTCACGCCGACGGAGGCGGCCGGCATCGGCGCGACGGGGGCGTTTGTGGCGGCGCTCCTGCGCCGCTCCCTCAAGTTTACGGAGTTCATTCGTATCCTGTTCGACAGCGCGCGCACTTCGGCGGCGCTGATGGCCGTGCTCGTCGGCGCGCTGATCTTCTCCAATTTCGTCAACATCACCGGCGCCCCCGAAGCGGTCGTGGAAGCTCTCAAATCGCTCAACTTCCCGCCGCTCGGCGTCATGGCGCTGATCCTGATTTTCTACCTGTTCCTCGGCTGCGTGTTCGACGCGCTGGCGATGATTCTGCTAACGGTGCCGATCTTTTTCCCGCTCGTGATGGCGCTCGGCTACGACCCGGTCTGGTTCGGCATCATCGTCGTCGTGGTGGTGGAGCTCGGCCTGATCACGCCGCCGATCGGCATGAACCTGTTCGTGATCCAGTCGGTCGCGCGCGATATCCCGATGACCACGATCTATCGGGGAATCCTCCCGTTCATTGTCGTCGATATCATCCGCCTCGCGATCCTCGTGCTCTTCCCGTGGATCGTCCTCTTTCTGCCGCGACAGATGGGCTAGGGCATGATCCCGAAAAGTGGGCACCGCTTTTCGGAAAAGATCATGCCCAAATAAAAAACCATCAGACGGCGACGGCAGAAGGCTCCGATCGGCGACGGCGCGACCATTGCAGCGCCCCGATGCCGCCGACGATGGCAAGCGCGATCAGCGCCGGAATGACCCGCGACGGCCGTTCCGCGGGCTCGAGTACGGCGACGACCTCGTAGCCGACGTCGAGGCCGATCCGCTTGGCATAGGAGCCGAACGCGACATTGCTGATCGACACCTTGTCGCCAAGCGGGGCGACGCTGACGCCGACCGCGCGCAGTCGGAGGCGCGGCTCCTGCGGGTCGCCGAGCGGCAGGCTGACCGTTTTTCGCACGTGTTCGCCCTCGATATTTATGCCTTCGACCACGATGGTGATCCGCTCGCCCTCGGGCGCCTGCTGCACCTTCTGGATGAGCGCGGACCCCGGCAGGCTGACGGTCGGCGGATAGAACAGGTCGAGGAAGAAGCCGGGCCGGAACAGGGCAAAGCAGCACAGCAGCAGAATGGCCGATTCCCAGATCCGGCTTTTTGTGATGAACCAGTTCATGGTGGCGGCGGCGAAAACGAGGATCGCCACGGTTGAGATCAAGACGACCCATACCCCGTGCATCCAGTTCTCGATTCCGATCAGCAGGATTTCCGGGTTGAAGATGAACACGAAGGGCAGGATCGCCGTGCGCAGCGAATAGATCGCGCCCTGAAAGCCCGTCGCTATCGGATCTTCCTTCGAGATCGCCGCCGCTGCGAAGGCCGCGAGGCCAACGGGCGGCGTGATATCCGCCATGATGCCGAAGTAGAAGACGAACATGTGCACGGCGATGAGCTGCACCGCGAGCCCGGCCTGCGCGCCGAGCTCGACCACGACCGGCGCCATCAGCGTGGCGACCAGGATGTAGTTGGCGGTGGTCGGGATGCCCATGCCGAGCACGAGCGAGACGACCGCGATCATCAGCAGCATGATCATGACATTGCCCGCCGACACGAACTCAACGAACTCGGTCATCATCAGGCCGAGGCCGGTGAGCGTGACCGTGCCGACGACGATGCCCGCGGTCGCGGTGGCGACGGCGATGCCGATCATATTGCGGGCGCCGGTCGCGAGGCCGTCGATCAGGTCGTGGACGGCGGCCTGAATGCCCGCATTGAAGTCGTGCCCGCGGAACAGCGCCAGTAGCGGCTTCCGCGTGGCGACAATGCCGAGCACTGTGACCGTGGCCCAAAACGCCGAAAGGCCTGGCGACATCTGCTCGACCATCAGGCACCAGAGCAGAACGACGAGCGGAATAAGGAAGTCGAGCCCGGTGCGCGTCACGTCCCAGGCGCGCGGCAGATGCGTGATCGGCGTGTTCGGGTCATCGAGCTTGAGGTCCGGATGGCGCGCTGCATACCAGACCGTGCCAAGATAGACCGCGAGCGCGCCCACGCTGAGCACCCACGGCGTCGCCGCGCCGAAATTCGATTGCACGAAGACGATCGCGTAATAGAGGATGCAAAGCACCGCGATCGAGCCGGAAATGCCGATGCCGTTGCGGATCAGCCGCGTCTTGAGGGGCGAGTCGGCCCGCTCGATGGGCGCCGCGCCGATCTTCACCGCTTCCAGATGCACGATATAGAGCAGCGAAATGTAGGAGAGGACGGCGGGCAGGATCGCGTGCTTGACGATTTCCGAATAGGGAATTCCGACATACTCGACCATCAGAAACGCGGCGGCGCCCATCACCGGCGGCATGATCTGGCC
>JAICQA010000181.1 GCA_025929595.1 Xanthobacteraceae bacterium | reverse complement strand
TGAAAATTGAAACGGTCGCGAAACCCTAACATGCGAGACCGCGCTCGCAACTCGCGTTTGCCGATCAGTGTTGGGCAGGGCTATTCTGCCAAGTCACACGGACTGCTGCATGTTCCCCGACATCGTCGATCTACGCAGCTTCTATGCGCAGCCGCTCGGCCATGTGGCGCGGCGGCTGATCAACCGCTCGGTGCGCGCGCGCTGGCCGGACACGCGCGGGATGGCGGTGATGGGGCTCGGCTATGCGACGCCCTATCTCGGAGTCTTCCGCGAGGAAGTGGAGCGGACCTTCGCCTTCATGCCGGCGGCGCAGGGCGTGGTGAAATGGCCGTCCGCCGCGCCGTCGCTCACCGCGCTCGTGCATGAGGCGCTCCTGCCATTGCCCGACGCGTCGGTGGACCGGGTGCTGGCGATCCATGCGCTGGAGATGACGGTGCATGCGCCGGACATGCTGCGCGAGGCGTGGCGCGTGCTTGCCTCGGGCGGCAAGCTCATGCTCGTGGTGCCGAACCGGCGCGGGATCTGGGCGCGCATGGACACGACGCCGTTCGGCCACGGGCGGCCCTACTCAAAGTCGCAATTGCTGGAACTCCTGCGCGAGGCGCTGTTCACGCCGGTCGGCTGGGAGGAAGCGCTGTGGGTGCCGCCCTTCGCGCGCGCGTCGTTCCTGCGCACGGCGGTGGCGTGGGAGCGCATCGGCAAGTCGATGTCGCTGCCGTTCGCGGGCGTTCACATCGTCGAAGCAACGAAGCAGGTGTGGCGGCCGGTCGAAACGAAGCGCGCGCGCGCGTTCGAGCGCGTTCTGGTGCCGGGCTCGCCGGAGCCCGCGGGGATTTAGGTCTTCCGGGTCAGCAGGAACAGGCCCTGCTCGCCGAAGAAATTCCAGAACTCCCACGGCGCGTTGAGCCGCACCGGGCGGCCCCAGCGGTCGAGGGCGATGCCGCGCTCGATCTTCGCGTCAACGTCGTTCAGCAACTCCACGAAGTCGCGGATCGTGCAGAAGTGGATGTTCGGCGTGTCGTACCAAGTGTCGTTGAGGCGGTCGGTGATCGGCATGCGGCCGCGGCGCAGGAGCTGCAAACGGATGCGCCAGTGACCGAAATTCGGGAACGACACGATGACGTGCTTGCCGATCCGGAGCATCTGCTCGAGCACCCAGCGCGGACGGCGCGTGGCCTGCAATGTTTGCGACAGGATCACGTAGTCGAACGCGTTGTCGGGGTAGTCGGCGAGGTCGATGTCGGCGTCGCCCTGGATGACTGCGAGGCCCTTGGCAACGCTCGAATTCACGCCCTCACGGGAAATCTCGATGCCGCGTCCGTCGACGCCCCTGCTCTCTACGAGAAGGCGCAACAGCTCGCCGTCGCCGGAGCCGACGTCGAGCACGCGCGCGCCGGGCTTCACCATCTCGGCGATGAGCACGTGGTCGACGCGCCAGGTGGCGGGTTTGTCGTTGCGGCTGAGCATCGTCAATCCTTCGCGGGCGGCAGGCCGCGCGCGCGGGCGGCAGCGTCGATGAAGCCGCGCGTGATCGCGAAGAGTTCGGGTTCTTCAAGCAAGAAGGCGTCGTGGCCCTTGTCGCTCTCGATCTCGGCAAACGAGACGGAAGCGCCTGAAGCGTTCAAGGCATGCACGATCTGGCGCGCGTCGGAGGTCGGGAACAGCCAGTCCGACGTGAAGGACACCACGCAGAAACGCGAGCGCGAACCCTTGAACGCGTTCGCTAGCGCGCCGCCGTAATCGGCGGCGAGGTCGAAATAGTCCATCGCGCGCGTGATGTAGAGATAGGAGTTGGCGTCGAAGCGCTCGACGAAGCTCGATCCCTGATAGCGCAGGTAGCTTTCGACCTGGAAGTCGGCGTCGAAGCTGAAGGTGCGTGCCTGCCGGTCCTGCAGGTTGCGGCCGAACTTCCGGTGCAGCGCCGTGTCCGACAGATACGTGATATGCGCGGCCATGCGTGCGACGGCGAGGCCACGACGCGGGCTCGCGCCCTCGAGGAGATACCGTCCGTTGCGCCAGTCGGGATCGGCCATGATCGCCTGACGGCCGACCTCGTGAAAGGCGATGTTCTGCGCCGAGTGACGCGCGGCGGTCGCGAGCGGGAGTGCCGCGAACACGCGCTCGGGATAGCTCGCCGCCCATTGCAGCACCTGCATGCCGCCCATGGAGCCGCCGGTGACGCACAGGAGACTCTCGATGCCGAGATGATCGAGCAGCATCGCCTGCGAGCGCACCATGTCGCGGACCGTGACGACCGGAAACGAAAGCCCGTAGGGCTCGCCGTTCGCCGGGTTGCGCGAGGCGGGGCCCGTCGTGCCCATGCAGCCGCCGACGACGTTCGGACAGATGATGAAGAAACGCTCTGTGTCGATCGGCTTGCCGGGACCGACCATCGTCTCCCACCAGCCGGGCTTGCCGGTCGCGGGATGCGTGCCGATCACATGCTGATCGCCGGAGAGCGCATGCAGGATCAGGATCGCGTTCGAGCGGTCGGCGTTGAGCGTGCCGTAAGTCTGGTAGGCGAGCTGGAAGGGCGCGAGATCGATGCCGGCGTCGAGCTTCAACGGCTTGTCCGGGCCGAAGCGCACGACTTGCGAGCGCGGTTCGTCGGCCTCGCGGCGGATGGCGCGCGCGCGGGATTCCGGACTTTCCAGATCGACACGGACGACGCTCATTTGCGCCCTCAAGTCCCCGTTCAGGTCTATTAAGCCGTCAGTGCTAGTGAGGCTCTCACAAGCATGTCAACGATTTCTTTGCGTTCGGCTTAAGGCGCGCTATCACGGCGCCATTCGATGGGCCCGAGCCATGTCAGGAACCGAGCAGGCAAAGCAGAAGACGGGGGCGGCGCCCACGCTCGGCGACCTGCGTGCGGAGATCGACCGCATCGATGCCTCCATGCACGCGCTACTGATGGAGCGCGGCGAGATTATCGGCGAGCTGATCAAGGTCAAGCGCACGGCTGAATCCGGCGCGGCCTTCCGGCCCGCGCGCGAAGTCTCGATGATGCGGCGGCTGGTCGAGCGCCATCGCGGGATTCTGCCCCTCGATACGGTCGAGAGCATCTGGCGCGTCATCATCGCGACTTTTACATTCGTTCAGGCACCCTACAGCGTGCATGCCGATTTCTCGGCAGGCGACGCGCTGGTGCGCGACTCCGCGCGCTTCCATTTCGGCTTCACCGTTCCCTTATCGGCGCATCTCGGTGCGGCGGCGGTCGTTGCGGCTGTCGCGCGCTCGAAGGGCGACCTCGGGCTCGTGCCGGCCATTGCGGTCGCCGGCTCCGGCGCGTGGTGGACGGCACTCGAGGACGAGAACGCGCCCAAGATCATCGCGCGGCTGCCGTTCGTCGAGCGCGGCGACCATCCGGCCTCGTTGCCGCTCTTCGTCGTGTCGCGGCCCATCGCGGCCGACGGCGCGATCAACGAAGTGCAGACCTGGAGCATCAAGGTGGCGGGCTGGAGCGCGGCTGCCGCGCGCTCGATCTCGGCGATTGCCGAGATCATTGCCTCGCCGCATGGCGCCTTCGACGGCGCGGCACTCCTCGTCTCGATCGCGCCCGGCGGCTCGCTCGACCATTTGGTTAAAGCGCTGATTGCAGCGGGCGCCTCGGTGCGCTCGACGGCCCTCGTCGGCGGCCACGCGACCCGCTATACCGTCGGCGCATGATCCCGAAAAGTGGTCACCGGTTTTCGGAAAAGATCATGCGCAAACTGAAATAGGCCGCAAGGCCTTTCCCCGTGCCTCCTGAAAGCCAAGCCATGAGTACGTCCGAGCGTCCCGCGCCGCGTCCCAGCATCCTCGAAATCTCGGCCTATGTGCCGGGGCGCAGCCACGCGCCGGGCGTGGCGAAGGTACACAAGCTTTCGTCGAACGAGTCGCCGCTCGGGCCGAGCCCGAAAGCGATCGAAGCGTTTAGGGCGCTCGCCACTTCGCTCGAGTTCTATCCGGACGGTTCGGCGACCGCGTTGCGCGAGGCGATCGGCCGGCAGTACGGGCTCGATCCGTCGCGCATCATTTGCGGCACGGGCTCCGATGAACTCATCAGCCTGCTCGCGCAGGCGTATCTGACGCCGGGTGACGAGGCGATCTACACGACGCACGGGTTTCTCGTGTATCGCATCGCAACGCTCGCCGCGCACGGCGTGCCCGTGATTGCGAAAGAGACAAGCTATACGGCCGACGTCGATGCGATCATCGGCGCGATTTCGCCGCGCACGCGCATCGTGTTCCTCGCGAATCCGAACAACCCGACCGGCACCTACATTCCTTATTCGGAGGTGCGGCGCTTGCAGGCGGCACTTCCGCCGCATGCGTTGCTGGTACTCGATGCAGCATACGCGGAATATGTACGGCGTAACGATTACGAGGCGGGGATAGAACTCGTGGCAACGACCGAGAACGTCGTTATGCTGCGCACGTTCTCCAAGATCCACGGGCTGGCGGCGCTGCGCATCGGCTGGATGTACGGGCCGGAGCACGTGATCGACACGATCAACCGCATCCGCCCGGCTTTCAACGTCAATGCGGCGGCGATCGCAACCGGCGTGGCGGCGATTGCCGACACGGCGCATGTCGAGCGCGCGGTCACCCATAACGAGAAGTGGCTGGCGTGGCTGACGCAGCAGCTTACGGCGCTCGGACTTGAGGTGACGCCGAGCGTCGGCAACTTCATCCTGATCCATTTCCCGGCGGAGCAGGGGAAGACGGCGAAGGACGCCGACGAATTCCTGCTCAAGGGTGGACTCGTGCTGCGGGCGCTCAGCGCATACCACCTGCCCAACGCGCTGCGCATGACGGTCGGCACGGAAGAGGCAAATCGCCTTGTGGTGTCGGCGCTTTCTGAATTCCTCGGCCGCGAGGCGCGCCGTGGCTGAGCAGACTCCGGTCTTCAATCGCCTCGCCCTGATCGGCGCCGGCCTGATCGGCTCCTCGATCGCGCGCGCGGCGAGGGAGCGGGGCCTCGTGCGCAACATTGCAGCGTCGGCGCGCACCGAAGCCACCAGAAAGCGCGTGGCCGAGTTGGGGATCGCCGACGACGTATTTGCGACCAACGCGGAGGCCGCAAAGGGTGCGGACCTCATCATTGTCTGCACGCCTGTCGGCGTGTGCGGAGCCGTCGCGCAGGAGATCGCTTCCGCGCTCAAGCCGGGCGCGGTTGTCTCCGACGTGGGCTCCGTGAAAAGCGCGGTGCTCAAGGACATGGCGCCGCATCTGCCGGCGAAAGTGCATTTCGTGCCCGCCCATCCCGTCGCCGGCACCGAGCATTCCGGTCCCGACGCGGGATTTGCCGAGCTCTTCGACAATCGCTGGTGCATCCTCACGCCGCCGCCCGGCGCGGACGCCGGCGCGGTCGAGCGGCTGAAAAAATTCTGGAGCGGGCTCGGCGCCAATGTCGAGATCATGGACCCGCTGCACCACGACATGGTGCTCGCGATCACGAGCCACGTGCCCCATCTGATCGCCTACAACATCGTCGGCACGGCCGCGCATCTCGGCGAGGTGACGCAGTCGGAGGTGATCAAGTTCTCGGCCGGCGGCTTCCGCGACTTCACGCGCATTGCGGCGTCCGACCCGACCATGTGGCGTGATGTCTTCCTGCACAACAAGGACGCGGTGCTCGAGATGCTCGGACGCTTCAGTGAGGATTTGTCGGTGCTCACGCGCGCCATCCGCTTCGGCGACGGCAAGACGCTGTTCGATCTCTTCGCGCATACGCGCGCCATCCGCCGCTCGATCATCGAGATCGGGCAGGAGACGGCAGAGCCCGATTTCGGTCGCCAGCGCAAGAAGAATGAGCCTGCCGTGCCGATCGCGCGGCCTTATGCGAGCGACTGAGGGCACAAGCCGGCCAGCATGACGGCAACCGTAGGCGAAGAGCTCTG
>JAICQA010000388.1 GCA_025929595.1 Xanthobacteraceae bacterium | reverse complement strand
GTCACGCGGGATTCCTTCCGGCGCGCGGGATATCACGCCAACGGCTGCAAATCCATGAACGGCCGCCGAGCCCTGTCATCCGTGCCGCGGACAGCCCATATAGTTCGAAGACCAGAAGCGAGGTGGCCATGGGTTTTCTGCTCGAGGGCGTCTGGCGCGACGATGCGCCCAATACCGACGCGCATGGCCGCTTTGTCCGTCAAGCCTCGCGCTACCACAACTGGATCACGCCCGACGGCGCGCCGGGCCCGGCCGGAGAAGGGGGCTTTCCCGCCGCGGCCGGCCGTTATCACCTCTATGTCTCGCTCGCCTGCCCGTGGGCGCACCGCACGCTGATTTTCCGCAAGCTGAAGCGGCTCGACGACGTCATTTCGGTCTCGGTCGTCGATCCGGTCATGGGCGCCGAAGGCTGGGTCTTCTCGAAGCCCGACGCTGTCGAAGGCAAGACCCGGCTGTCGGACATCTATCTCATTGCCAATCCGGACTACACCGGCCGCGTCACCGTGCCGGTGCTCTGGGACAAGGAACGGCGGACGATCGTGAGCAACGAGTCGTCCGAGATCATCCGGATGCTGAACTCGGCCTTCGCCGCCTTCACGCCCGACCACACCGACTACTACCCGCCCGCACTCCGCGGCGAGATCGATACGGTCAACGCCAAAATTTATGAGACCGTGAACAACGGCGTCTACCGCGCCGGCTTCGCCGGTTCGCAGGAGGCCTATGAGGAGGCCTTCCGCGGCCTGTTCGAGACACTCGACGAGATGGAAGAGCGGCTCTCACGCCAGCACTATCTCGCGGGCAGTGCGCTGACCGAAGCCGACTGGCGCTTCTTCACGACGCTCGTCCGTTTCGACGCGGTCTATTATATCCACTTCAAGTGCAACCTGCGCCGCATCGCCGACTACCCGAACCTGTCGAACTACCTGCGCGACCTTTACCAGGTGCCGGGAGTCGCGGAGACGGTGAACATGGATCACATCAAGACGCATTATTACGCGAGCCACCGGAAGCTCAATCCGCGCGGCATCGTGCCGATCGGCCCGTTGCTCGATTTCGACGCTCCGCACGACCGCGCGCGGTTCAATCGCGCCGACGCCGCCGAATAGCCGGACTTGAATCAAAATCTGAGCCGCGCCGGAATCGGTTTCTCAGGTGGAAGCCTGCGGAATCGAACTCTGCGCCTGCCGCCGCATGACTCTGAAATGACTCACGATTTCGCCCGCGCTGAAAGTGCGGAGCCCGGCGCAAATCCCCCGGCGCTGAATCGCGGTGGCAGGTCATTCTGCGCGATCGCTTGAGGACGTATTTCTCACCAGTTAGCCGCCGCCGGCGTCCCGTGCTGGATCTCCTCCAGCCGCCTTCGGGTCGCTGCGGTCGTGCCGTCGGGCAATGCCTCCATGTGAAAGAATCCTGCCTCCTGAATTTCGAAACTCGCCGGCAGCGATCCGCCATACTCAAACTCGCGCACGACAAAGAGCGCGACGTGATCGCGCCGTGTCACGGCGTTGTTGAAATAGACGCCGTGCAGGACGGGCGTGCCCGCCACCCGCACATTGCCCTCTTCCATCAACTCGCGGCTCAATGCGTCGATGAGCGTCTCCCCCGGCTCGACGCCGCCGCCCGGCAGGTGCCAGCCGTCCACATACCCGTGCCGCACCAGCAGCACGCGGCCGTCGGCATCGAAGACCGCACCGCGCACGCCGACCGTGAGCCCGCGCATGAAGCGCCAATAAACATGGAGCAATCGTTTCAACATTCCGAGCCCGGGTCCGTCGCAGCCGGCCTTTTAACTCGTCATGGCCGGGCTTGACGAGTTACAGATAGCGGTTCGAATTGTCTGTTTCCTCGCGTTGGCCCCATGTTCACCCTCGCCCAGCTTTCCGACCCGCATCTGTCGCCGCTGCCCGCGCCGCGAACGGCCGAGCTCTTCGGCAAGCGGCTCGTCGGCTATGTGAACTGGCGGCTTCGCCGTTCCGCCCGGCACGACGCGAGGGCGCTCGCCGCGATCGAGGCCGACCTGAAAGCGCAAAGGCCCGACCACATCGCCGTGCTTGGCGACCTCGTGAACATCTGCCTGCCGGCCGAATTCCCGCGCGCCGCCTCTTTCCTTGCCCGCCTGGGTCCGCCGCAGGACGTCACCCTCGTGCCCGGCAATCACGACGCCTATGTGCGCGCGAATGGGCGGACCTTCCTGTCCGCCTGGCGCGCCAATTTGCAAGGCGACACGCCGTCGGCCAACGGCGATTCCTTTCCTTTCGTGCGCAGGCGCGGGCCGGTCGCGCTCATCTGCCTTTCGACTGCCCTGCCGACCCTGCCGTTCCTCGCGACCGGCACGCTCGGCCGCCGGCAACTCGAACGTCTTGGCGCGCTCCTGCGCGACATTCAGCGCGAAGGCCTCTTTCGCATCGTCCTCATTCACCACCCGCCGGCCGGC
>JAICQA010000275.1 GCA_025929595.1 Xanthobacteraceae bacterium | reverse complement strand
GCGGCGATATTTTCCTCATGGTCCTCAACGTCGCCGAAGCAGACCGCGACCGTCGCGCTGATGAAAGGGTCCTTGCTCTTTTCCTCGATCGCCTGCGCCTTCTCGCAATCCTCGCGCGCCGCCTCGGTGTCGTTGCCGTGGGTCAGATGCTTGTACGAGTTCACGATCAGTTGGGAGACCTTGTTCAGCGTGCGCCGGTCGGCCTGGGCCTCGACGGATACGGACGAAACAGCCAGCACGGTCATGGCCAGAAAAAAGAAGAGCGCCCGATGAAATGCCGGCATCCCGACCCCGTATCAATGATGAGAATGGCGAATCGCCGATCCCGTTTTAGCGGGCGAGGGCGTGGCCTACAATGCGGCCTGACACTTCTCGCGATCGTCACTCGTCGCCATTCACCCCGTACAAGCGGAACTTTCGCATGACGCTCAAGCTGATTGTCGGCAGCAAGAACTACTCGTCCTGGTCCATGCGCCCCTGGCTGGCGCTCGCGCATCACAATATTCCGTTCGAAGAAGTGGTGGTTGCGCTCGATACGCCGCAGACCGCAGCGGCGATCCGCCGCTACACGCCCGCGAGCAAGGTGCCGGTGCTGATCGACGGCGAAATGACTCTGTGGGAGTCGATCGCAATCCTCATCCATCTCAGCGAACGGTTCCCCGAAGCCAGGCTATGGCCGAGCGAGAAGAAGGCGCGGGCGCAGGCGCTCACGATTTCATGCGAGATGCACAGCGGATTTGCGGCTCTTCGTCAGCAATGTCCAATGAACATAAAGCGGCGCAAGAAGCGCGAGTTGTCTCCCGAAGCCGTGGCCGATATCCGCCGCATCTCCGAAATGTGGCGCGATGCGCGCGAGCGCTTCGGGCAGGGCGGCGAATTCCTGTTCGGCGCGTTCTCGGCAGCGGACTGCATGTACGCGCCGGTCGCCACGCGCATCCGCAGCTATGAGATCGACGTCGACCCGATTTCCGCTGCCTATGTCGAAACCATCTATGCGCTGCCGGCCTTCAAGCGCTGGCAGGAAGGGGCGTTGCAGGAGGCCTGGGGCCACGCCACAACCGACGCGATTGCGTGAGCCACGTTTCAAATTTTCGTAAGCAGGAGCGAGGAGGCGCGAAAATTACCGCCTCCTGCCTGCACGGATTTGCCAAGATTACGAAAAATATAGGCTGCCGTTGACCTTGCGCCATTGGCAGACGCGGCCGATCCGCCCATAAACCGCCTCGGCGCAACGCCGATTGCCAGTCATATCGCAAATCTCAAGCGGAAAACGCCAATACGCGGAGTGAGAAGTATGCAAGCGAAGAATTTCATCCTGTCGGGGATTGTCATCCTCGCCCTTGGTGCGGCAGCCGCCCAGGCGCAGCAGACGCCGGAGCAGGCGCCACCGATCAAAGGTGTTTACCTCCTGACCGACTATCCGGCGCTTTCGGTGCAGCCGGGCGTGTCGTCGACCGTGCCGCTCCGCCTGCATAATTACGGCCTGCCTCCCGAGCGCCTGACGCTCTCGGTCGAAGGCGTGCCGCAGGGCTGGACCGCGACCATTCTCGGCGGCGGCCAGCCGGTGGCGGCGGCGATGCCCGCGACCGGCAAGGATGTGTCGCTGTCCCTGCGGCTCGATGTGCCGGAGGGCGCAAAGTCGGGCACGACCAACCTGACGGTTCACGCGAAAGGCGCGTCACAGTCCGTCGCGTTGCCGATCGCCGTGTCGCTGGCGAAGGATCTGCCGGCGCGGCTCTCGATCAAGCCGCAGCTGCCGGTGCTGCGCGGCTCACCACGTTCGAGCTTCGATTTTCAGTTCACGATCCGCAACGACTCCGGCCGCAATCTGCTGGTGAGCCTCGCGGCGCAGGCGCCGCAGAATTTCGGCACGACCTTCACCGAAGCCTATGGCAGCCAGGAACTCTCGTCCGTGCCGATCGAGGCGGGGCAATCGAAGGACGTGAAGCTCGCGGTTCGCCCGCCCGCGCGCGTCGGCGCGGGTGAATATCCGGTGGCCGTCACCGTGTCGTCGGAAGGCGCGCGCGCCGGCACAAAGGTGACCATGGAAGTTGCCGGCCAGCCCACGCTCAGGCTCGCGGGCCGCGATGGTGTCGTTTCGGCGCGCGCCGAAGCGGGCAATCAGACCTCCATTCCGATCGTCATCGCGAATGAGGGGACGGCCGCCGCGCAGGCGATCGAGCTCTCGGGCACGGCGCCGAGCGGCTGGACCGTCGAGTTTGAGCCGAAGGAAATCGCGCGTATCGAGCCCGGCCAGCGCGCCGAAGCACAGGTGCTGCTGACGCCGAGCCCGAAGTCGCTTGCGGGCGACTACATGACGACGCTGCGCGCGTCCTCGCGCGGCGAGTCCGTATCGAGCGATTTCCGCATCGCCGTCTCGACCTCGACCTACTGGGGCATCGCGGGCGCCGGGATCATTGGCATCGCGCTCCTCATCATGGTCGGCGCCATCGCCCGGTTTGGCCGCCGATGACTGCGGTCATCGAGGCGCGCGGTCTCACCAAGCGCTACGGCGACGCAAAGGCCGTCGACGGCATTTCGTTCTCCGTGGCGCGCGGCGAGATCTTCGGGCTCCTCGGCCCGAACGGCGCCGGTAAAACCACGACGATCCTGATGATGCTGGGCCTGTCCGACGTGTCGGACGGCGAGGTGCGCGTGCTGGGTCTCGATCCCGCGCGCGAGCCGTTGAAGGTGAAGGCGCGCATCGGCTATCTGCCCGACGCGGTCGGCTTCTATGACAACATGACTGCGGCGGAGAACCTTGCGTTCACCGCGCGGCTCATGGGCATTGTCCGTGCCGAGCGGGATGCGCGTATTGCCGACGCGCTTGCACGCGTGGGGCTCGCGGATGTCGCCAACAAGCGGGTCGCGACCTTCTCGCGCGGCATGCGGCAACGGCTCGGGCTCGCCGAAATTCTCATGAAGCGCGCCGAGATCGCGATCCTCGACGAACCGACGTCGGGCCTCGATCCGCAGGCGACGGAAGAACTGCTCGAGATGATCCGCGCTCTGAAGGCGGCGGGCGTCACGGTGCTGCTGTCGTCGCATCTCCTCGACCGCGTGCAGAAGGTGTGCGATCGCGTTGCTCTCTTCCAGAGCGGCAAGATCGCGTTGATCGGCACCGTGCCGGAACTGGCGCGCGAGGTGCTGGGTTCGGGCTTTGCAGTCGACGTGGAAGCCGAAGGCGAGGGGCTGGAAGCAAAACTCCGCGCGATCCCTGGTGTCAGCGCGGTTTCGGCGACCGGCCCGAACCGTTTCCGCATGCTCGCCGACCGTGACGTGCGGCCCGAAGCGGCGGTCGCGGTCGTGAACGCGGGCGGCAAGCTGCGCCAGCTCGCGGTGGACGAGCCGAGCCTCGAAGCGATCTACAGCCGCTTCTTCCAGAAGCAGACGGAAGAGAACGGGGAGGCGCGTCATGCGGCGTGAAGGTTCTCCCTTTGCCGGGCTCGGCGCCGTCACCATGAAGGAGCTCGCCGATCACCTGTCGAGCGCGCGCATGCGCGTGCTCGAATGGCTGATCGTGCTGACGGCGGTTGCGGCACTCATCGGCACCATCCAGCAGGTGCGCGACACGGTGTCGGAAGACCCGTTCGTGTTCCTGAAGCTGTTCACGGAGGCGCGGCAGCCGTTGCCGTCCTTCGTCGGCATTCTCGGCTTTCTCATTCCGCTGATGGCGATCGGCCTCGGCTTCGACGCGATCAACAGCGAGCACAATCGCCGCACGCTGTCGCGCGTGCTGTCGCAGCCGATCTATCGCGACGCGCTCCTGATGGGGAAATTCCTCGCCGGGCTTGTCACGCTCGCCTTCAGCCTGATCGTGCTGTGGCTGCTCGTGATCGGGCTCGGGCTGATCCTGTTGGGCGTGCCGCCGAGCACGGAGGAGGTGCTGCGTTCGCTTGCCTTCCTAGTGGTGGCGCTCGCCTATGCCGGCATCTGGTTAGCTGCGGCGATGTTCTTTTCCATCGTTTTCCGCTCGCCGGCGACCGCGGCGCT
>JAICQA010000109.1 GCA_025929595.1 Xanthobacteraceae bacterium | reverse complement strand
CGCATGGGGGCCGAAATCGTCGAGTCCGATGAAGGCCGCTTGCCGCTCTTGCTGCGTGGCGCGCGCGATCCGCTCCCGATCGAATTTGAAAGTCCGGTTGCGTCGGCGCAGGTGAAATCGGCCGTGCTGCTCTGCGGTCTCGCGGCGCCCGGCACAACGACCGTGATCGAGAAGGAAGCGACGCGCGATCACACCGAGCGCATGCTGCGTCATTTCGGTGCGCAGATTTCCGTGACGAAACACGGCGCACATGGCAGCCGCATCGCGCTCACGGGCCGCCCCGAGCTCACGCCGCAGAAGATCGTCGTGCCGGGAGACCCGTCGTCCGCGGCATTTCCGTTGGTCGCGGCGCTGATCGTGCGTGGCTCCGATCTTGTACTCGAAGGCGTGCTCGCCAACCCGCTGCGCACCGGCCTCTTCGATACGCTGCGCGAGATGGGTGCGGACATCGAAGAAGTCTCGCGGCGCGACGCGGGTGGTGAGCCGGTGCTCGACCTGCGTATCCGCGCCTCGTCGCTCAAGGGCGTCGACGTGCCGCCCGAGCGCGCGCCGTCGATGATCGACGAATATCCGGTGCTCGCGGTGGCGGCGAGCTTCGCCGAAGGCACGACGCGCATGCGCGGCCTCGCCGAATTGCGCGTGAAAGAGTCGGATCGCTTGGCGGCGATTGCGGACGGATTGCGCGTGAACGGTGTCGACTGCGAAATCGCGGGCGACGACCTGATCGTCGAAGGCCGCGGCCGCGCCAAGGGCGGCGGCACGGTCGCGACCCACATGGATCACCGCATCGCAATGAGCTTCCTCGTCATGGGCCTGGCGAGCGAGAAGCCGGTTGCGGTCGACGACTCTTCGTTTGTCGCGACGAGCTTTCCCGGCTTCGCCGAGATGATGAATTCGCTCGGCGCGGATATTGCGCCCCGATGATCGTCACCATCGACGGTCCCGCTGCCTCGGGTAAAGGGACGCTCGCGCGCCGTCTTGGCGAGGTGCTGGGCGTGCCGGTTCTCGATACTGGTCTTCTCTATCGCAGCGTTGCCGATCTCATGCTGCGCGCGGGCCGGCCGCTCGACGACGCCAAGGCCGCGCTCGAAGCCGCGCGTGCGGTCAATCTCGCCGATCTGGACCGCGAGCGTCTGTCCGGCGCCGGGCTCGGCGAGGCCGCCTCCCGCGTCGCCGTCATGCCCCAGGTTCGCGCCGCCCTCCTGAAGCTGCAGCAGGACTTCGCGCGGCGCCCCGGCGGCGCCGTGCTCGACGGCCGCGATACTGGAACTGTCATTGCACCCGAGGCCAACATTAAGATTTTCGTCACGGCGAGCCCCGAGGTCCGCGCCGTCCGCCGCCTCCGCGAGCTTGCGGGGCGGGGGGAAGCCATTACCTATGAACAGGTCTTGTCGGACATCCGCAGGCGCGACGAACGTGACGCCGAGAGAGCTGCGGCACCCCTGAAACCCGCGCCAGATGCTGTCTTGCTCGATACCACCGAACTGGATATAGAGGCGGCATTCCGGGAGGTCCTGAAGATCGTCCGCCGCGCATGATGAAAGAGGGTGCGGCACCGCCCGCGCCCTTTTTGCCGTTTAGAGGAGCCTGAATGCCCGCTACCGCCACCACCCATCCAACCCGGGAGGATTTTGCCGCCCTGCTTGAGGAGTCCTTCGGCCGTTCCGAAATGCAGGAAGGCTCCGTCGTTAAGGGCAAGGTCGTCGCGATCGAAAAAGATATCGCCGTCATCGACATCGGTCTGAAGACCGAGGGCCGCGTGCCCATGAAGGAATTTGCAGGCCCCGGCCGCGAGTCGGCGGGCCTGAAGGTTGGCGACGAAGTCGAAGTCTTCCTCGATCGCATCGAGAATGCGTTGGGTGAAGCGGTCCTCTCGCGCGACAAGGCGAAGCGCGAAGAGTCGTGGGTGCGGCTCGAGAAGGCGTTCCAGGACAATCAGAAGGTCACGGGCGTGATCTTCAATCAGGTCAAGGGCGGCTACACTGTTGATCTCGACGGCGCCGTTGCCTTCCTGCCGCGAAGCCAGGTCGACATCCGTCCGATCCGCGACATCGGACCGCTCATGCACAATTCGCAGCCGTTCCAGATCCTCAAGATGGATCGCCGGCGCGGCAACATCGTCGTCTCGCGCCGTACGGTGCTCGAAGAGACACGCGCCGGCCAGCGTCAGGAGCTCGTCTCCTCGCTTGAGGAAGGCCAGGTTGTCGATGGCGTGGTGAAGAACATCACCGACTACGGCGCCTTCGTCGATCTCGGCGGCATCGACGGGTTGCTGCATGTCACCGACATCGCCTGGCGCCGCGTCAATCACCCGACCGAGGTCGTATCGATCGGCCAGACGGTCAAGGTGAAGATCATCAAGATCAACCACGAGACGCACCGCATCTCGCTCGGTATGAAGCAGTTGCAGGGCGATCCGTGGGAAGGCATCGAAGGCAAGTACCCAGTCGGCGCCAAGGTCACAGGCCGCGTCACCAACATCACCGACTACGGCGCGTTCGTGGAGCTGGAGCCCGGCATCGAGGGACTCGTCCACGTCTCCGAAATGTCCTGGACGAAGAAGAATCTTCACCCGGGCAAGATCGTCTCCACCTCGCAGGAAGTGGAAGTCGCGATCCTCGAAGTCGATCCGGTCAAGCGCCGCATTTCGCTCGGCCTCAAGCAGACGCTCGCCAATCCGTGGGACGCTTTCGCCGAGAAGCATCCGGTCGGCGCCACCATCGAAGGCGAAGTCAAGAACAAGACCGAGTTCGGTCTCTTCCTCGGCCTCGAAGGCGACGTGGACGGCATGGTTCACCTCTCCGATCTCGACTGGAACCGTCCGGGCGAGCAGGTGATCGAGGAGTACAAGAAGGGCGACATGGTGAAGGTCGTCGTTCTCGACGTGGACGTCGAGAAGGAACGCATCTCGCTCGGCATCAAGCAGCTCCAGGGCGATCCCTTCGCCGAAGCGGGCGACATCAAGAAGGGCGGAGTCGTCACCTGCGAAGTGACCGGCGTGCAGGATGCGGGCCTCGACGTGAAGATCGTCGGCACCGACCTCAGCTCCTTCGTCAAGCGCTCCGACCTCTCGCGCGACCGCGCCGAGCAGCGCGCCGAGCGTTTCGCCGTCGGCGACAAGTTCGACGCTCGTGTCACGCTCTTCGACAAGCGCGCGCGCAAGATCTCCGTCTCCATCAAGGCGCTCGAAATCGCCGAGGAGAAGGAGGCGGTCGCCCAGTACGGCTCGTCCGATTCGGGCGCGACGCTCGGCGACATTCTCGGCAGCGCACTGAAACAGCGCAGCGAGAAAAAGGACTGATCAGCGAAAAGACAAAAACCGGCCGGGAAAACCCCGGCCGGTTCTGCATTCGGCTGGTCCCCGCGCGGCCGGGCGGCTAAAACGGCGCACATGAACCAGACCGACACCGCCGCGATCCGTGCCCGCCTGATCGAGCTGATCGCCGAGCGCTCCTTCGGCCGCAAGAAGATCGTTCTCGCTTCGGGCCGTGAGAGCAATTTCTACTTCGACATGAAGCCCACCATGTTCCATCCGGAAGGGGCCGCGCTCCTCGCGCGCCTCATCCTGGCGCGGCTCTCAAAGCTCGAGGTCGATCTCGTCGGCGGGCTGGAAATGGGCGCGGTGCCGTTGATTGCGTCCGTATCGGCGTTCAGCTTTGAAGCCGGCAAACCCATCCCCGGCTTCTTCGTGCGCAAGGCGGTCAAGGATCACGGCACGAAAAAGCGCATCGACGGTGTCGACAGCGTCGCCGGCCGGAAGGTCGCGATCCTCGAGGACGTGACCACTACGGGCGGCTCGGCCATCCAGGCGGTGGAGGAAGTGCGCGCGGCGGGCGCGGAGGTCGTGCTCGTCCTCTCCATGGTCGACCGGCTCGAAGGTGCCGCGGAGAGCTTTGCAGCCGCCAACGTCCCCTTCGACGCGCTCTTCACGCGCAACGACTTCATGCAGGATTGACGCGCTTCTCGCGTCGTTTCCGTTTCGATTACCCTGTCGCCGCAATGCCTTGAAGCCGCCGCAGGCGCGGCTCTAGTCTCCGCGCCGATGCGACTCAAGCCAGCAGTCGCCCCAACGGAGGCTTGCCATGTCCCTCGATGCCGATGCCATCGTCGACCGTCGCCGGCTGCGGCGCAGGGTGACGCTCTGGCGCACGCTGGCGCTGATCGCCGTTGTGGTTGTGATCGCCGCGGTCTATGCCGCGTCAGGTGGCGCCGGATTGATCGGCGAATCGCGCGCGCATGTGGCGCGCGTGACCGTCGGCGGCGTCATCCGCACCGACCGCGAGCGGATCAAAATGCTGGAGCGGATCGGCCGCTCGGGCGCCGAAGCCGTGATTGTCGCGATCGACAGTCCGGGCGGCACGGTCGTGGGCGCCGAGCAGCTCTACGACGCTTTGCGCCGCCTCGCGGAGAAGAAGCCGGTGGTCGCCGTCGTCAACGGTCTCGCCGCTTCTGGCGGCTACGTCGCGGCGCTTGGCACCGACCGCATCTTCGCGCACCGCAACGCGATTGTCGGCTCGATCGGCGTCATCTTCCAGAACCCGAATGTCAGCGAACTGCTGAAGACGCTCGGCGTGACCGTCGAAGACATCAAGTCGTCGCCGCTTAAGGCCGAGCCAAATCCGTATTCTCCGACCTCGCCCGAGGAGCGCAAGGCGATGGAGGCGCTCGTGCTCGACAGCTACGACTGGTTCCGTACGCTCGTACGTGAGCGCCGCAAGATCGACGGTGCGGAGCTTGCGCAGGCCGCCGATGGTCGCGTCTTTACGGCCAATCAGGCGATGCCGCTCAAGCTTGTCGACGAGCTCGGCGGCGAACGTGCCGCCCGAGAATGGCTGGAAAAGAACAAGAATGTTTCAAGCGATCTGCGCGTGCGCGATTGGCGCGCCGGCCGGTTCGGTTCCGAGTTCAGTTGGCTTGAAACTGCAGGCGGCGTGGTGCGGGCGCTGGGGCTGCCGCTCGCTGGTGCGCTGCTTTCGAGCGAAGCGATGCACAACGCCGCCGCCCGCGCGCAGCTTGACGGCCTATTGGCCCTCTGGCACCCTTCTTTGACGGATTGAAGTCCATCCAACCCGTTTTGATTGTTCGGGTTTTCAGCTCGGGGGCGGCTGAGCGTAATGATCAAGTCCGAACTCGTGCAGCGGATCGCTGAGACCAATCCGCATCTCTATCAGCGCGATGTAGAGAACATCGTCGATGCCATTCTTGACGAGATTACCCGCGCGCTGGCGCGCGGCGACCGTGTCGAGCTGCGCGGCTTCGGCGCCTTTTCCGTCAAGGAACGGCCGGCGCGTCTCGGGCGCAACCCGCGCACCGGCGAGCAGGTCAAGGTGACCGAGAAGGTCGTGCCCTACTTCAAGACCGGCAAGGAAATGCGCGAGCGGCTGAACCGCCGCCCCCGCTGATCCGAATTCTGCGCGCTGAGTGAGGCCGGATGCGAAAGCTCCTCGCATGGATCGTCATTGCCCCGCTCGCGGGGATCGTTCTGCTGTTCGCCGTCGCCAACCGCCGTTGGGTCACGGTCTCGCTCGATCCGTTTTCGGCTGACGCGCCCGCTTACGCGGTCGAACTGCCGATGTTTCTGCTGATCTTCATCGCGCTGATTGCCGGCGTCATCATCGGCGGCGTGGCGGTCTGGTTCGGCAAGCTGCATTGGCGCATGGCCGCGCGCCGCGCCGAGCAAGAAGTGGCGCGGCTGAAGGCGGAAAGGGCGGATGCAGAAGGGCGCATCGTGCGGCAGTCGCCCGGCGTCGTACCGCCGATGTTGCCCCCGCACTGACCGGCATATGCGCGTCATTGCTCCGGATGAGATCGACCGGGCGCTCGACTTTCCGGCGCTGATCGATGCGCTCGACAACGCCTTTCGCGCCGATATCAAAATTCCGCCGCGCGCCCACGTGGCGATCCCGCGCCCCGGCGCGGAAGCAACGCTCCTGCTCATGCCGGCCTGGACGGAAGGGCAAAAAGAATCCTTCGTCGGCATCAAAGCGATCGCGATTTTCCCCACCAATCTCGCCAAGGGCATCCCGAGCCTCACCGGCAGCTACATGCTGCTCTCGGGCGAGACCGGCATTCCGCTCGCGATCATGGACGGCGGCCTACTCACGCGCTGGCGTACGGCGGCCGCATCCGCGCTCGCCGCGCGCTACCTCGCGCGCGCGGACGCAAGCCGCCACCTGATCATCGGCGCCGGTGCGCTGGCGCCGTTCTTTGCGAAAGCCCATTCCGCCGCGCGTCCGATCCGCGACATCTCCATTTGGAATCGAACGGTGAATCGCGCCGAAGACGTTGCGGAAAGTCTTAAGGCCGCTGGTCTGCCCGCGCGCGCCGTCCCCGATCTTGAAGGCGCCGTCCGCGAGGCCGATATCGTTACCGGCCTGACCGGCGCAGATAAACCCGTCTTGAAAGGCGCGTGGCTGAAGCCGGGCGCGCATGTCGATCTGGTCGGCGGCTTCAAGCCGACCATGCGCGAATCCGATGACGAGACGCTCACCCGCTCGCGCATTTACGTCGATACGCGGCACGCCATGGAAGAGGCGGGCGACCTGCTCCAGCCTTTGCAACGCGGCGTCATCCAAGAGCGCGACGTATTGGGCGATCTTTTTCAGCTTTGCCGCGGCGAGGTGACGGGCAGGGGTGGGGCCGAGGAAATCACCCTGTTCAAGTCGGCCGGCACGGCGCTCGAGGATTTGGCCGCGGCGGTGCTTGTTTGGAAGCGCGTCGGCGGATCCTGAGGGCCTGTGGACAAGGCACCCAAGGCCGTGCCATCGAAAGCCATGGTCGAAATCAAAATCTGCGGGATCAAGGACTTAAGCGCCATGGACGCGGCCCTGAAGGCGGGCGCGGACATGGTTGGGCTGGTCTTTTTCCCGCCGAGCCCACGCAATGTCTCGCTCGCGGAAGGTGCGCAGCTCGCGGCCCGCGCCCGCGGCAAGGCGCTCGTCGTTGCGCTGATCGTGGACGCCGACGACGCGCTCCTGGAAGGCATCGCCGCCCAAGTGAAGCCCGACCTGTTGCAGTTGCACGGCAAGGAGACACCCACGCGCGTCAGGGAAGTGCGCAGCCGCACCGGCATCCCGGTGATGAAGGCGCTCCCCGTCGCCGACACGTCCGATCTCGACGCCGTTCCCGCCTACGCTGCGGTCGCCGAGCGCATTTTGTTCGATGCGCGTCCGCCGAAAGACGCCACGCGCCCCGGCGGCCATGGCCGCGCCTTCGACTGGACGCTGCTCGCGCGCCTGCCGCGCGAAAAGCCGGTCATGCTCTCGGGCGGGCTCGATCCCGAGAATGTTGCGACCGCCATTCGCACCGTGCGTCCCGACGCCGTCGATGTGTCGTCGGGCGTCGAGCAAAGTCCGGGCGTGAAGGACGCGAGCAGGATAGCGGCCTTCGTCACGAATGCGCGCGCTGCGAGTGCGGCACTCGTCACGGAGAAAGCGTCGTGAGTCACACGCCGAATTCCTTGCGGCTTGGACCGGACGAACACGGCCGCTTCGGCATCTATGGCGGCCGCTTCGTCGCCGAGACGCTGATGCCGTTGATCCTCGATCTGGAGCGCGCCTATGAGGACGCGAAGAAAGATCCCGCCTACGCCGCCGAGATCAAGGACCTGCACACCCATTATGTCGGCCGCCCGAGCCCGCTCTATTTCGCGGAGCGGCTGACCGAACACCTCGGCGGTGCGAAGATTTACCTCAAGCGCGAAGAGCTCAATCACACCGGCTCGCACAAGATCAACAATGTGCTCGGACAGATTCTGCTCGCACGCCGCATGGGCAAGAAGCGCATCATCGCGGAAACCGGGGCGGGCCAGCATGGCGTCGCGACGGCGACCGCCTGCGCACGCTTCGGCCTCGAATGCGTGGTGTACATGGGTGCGGTCGATGTCGAACGGCAGAAGCCCAACGTCTTCCGCATGAACCTGCTCGGCGCCGAAGTCGTGCCCGTGCAGTCGGGCACGAAAACGCTAAAAGATGCGATGAACGAGGCCCTGCGTGACTGGGTGACGAATGTCGACAACACCTTTTACTGCATCGGCACCGTTGCCGGCCCGCACCCCTACCCCGCCATGGTGCGCGACTTCCAGAGCGTGATCGGCGACGAAGTACGTGTGCAGTTGCAGGAGGCCGAAGGGCGGTTGCCGGACAGCCTCATCGCCTGCGTCGGCGGCGGCTCGAACGCCATGGGACTGTTTCATCCCTTTCTCGACGACCCGTCGGTCGAGATTTTCGGCGTCGAGGCGGCGGGGCACGGCATCGAGACCGGCCAGCACGCCGCCTCGATCGCGGGCGGCAAGCCCGGCGTCCTGCACGGCAACCGCACCTACCTCCTGATGGACGGCGACGGCCAGATCAACGACGCGCATTCGATCTCGGCGGGCCTCGATTATCCCGG
>JAICQA010000366.1 GCA_025929595.1 Xanthobacteraceae bacterium | reverse complement strand
TTCTCGCGGTGTTCATTGCCGTGTTCGGCCTGATCACCTTCGGCATCGGTTGGCTGCTGTTCTGGCTGCTGTCGCCGCTGTTCGTGATCTGGGCGGTGATCTACACCGGCTCGACGCTCGGCTCGCCTGCCTCCGCCACGATTGGCATGCGCGCGATGGATCTCGAGCTCCGCATCTGGAACGGCCAGAGGATGTATTTCCTGCTCGGCGCCGTGCACGCGATCTTCTTCTGGGTGATCACGAGCACGCTGACGCCTTTCGTCCACCTGCTGGCGCTGTTCAACAGCCGGCGGCGGCTATTGCAGGATTTTCTGACCGGAACCGTCCTCGTGAACAACGAACGAAGGGCGGCGGCGTTGCGGCGGACATAGGGTGCGCTCGCGCGCCCGTTCTTGTTAACGCCCCCTTTGACGCCACCGCCAAGCCGCGCAATCCTAGGGCAAGACTCAAGGACCCTGTCGTGACCCAGCAGCCGCGCGACACACCGCAGTTCTTCCTGACCAGCCCCTCGGCCTGCCCCTACCTGCCGGGCAAATTCGAGCGCAAAGTCTTCACGCACCTGGTCGGCGAACGCGCGGGCGCCGTGAACGATCTCCTGACCCATGGCGGCTTCCGCCGCTCGCAGTCGATCGCCTATCGCCCCGCCTGTGACGCCTGCCGCGCCTGCGTTTCGGTGCGAGTGCTGGTTAACGAGTTCAGGCCCGGCCGCACCTTCCGCCGCGTTCAGGCGTTCAACCACGATCTGATCGGCCAGGAACGCGCGACGACGCCGACCTCGGAGCAATATTCGTTGTTCCGCGCCTATCTCGACGCCCGCCACGCCACCGGCGGCATGGTGGACATGACGGTGCTCGACTATTCGATGATGGTCGAGGACAGCCACGTGAAGACGCAGCTCGTCGAGTATCGCCGCCGTGGCATCGACAGCGGCATCAATGGCCGTGGTGATGGCCCGCTGCTCGCCGTAGCGCTGACGGATGTTCTCTCCGATGGTCTGTCGATGGTCTATTCGTTCTACGAGCCCGGCGAGCGCAGCCGTTCGCTCGGCACCTACATCATTCTTGACCACATCGCGCGCGCGAAGCGCATGGGCCTGCCCTATGTCTATCTGGGCTATTGGGTCGAGGGCTCGCCCAAGATGGACTACAAGCGCCGGTTCCTGCCGCAGGAACGCCTGCGCAATGATGGCTGGACGCGCGTCAACCGCTGAAAATCCGTCCGGACGTGGGGAACGTTTGCCTCCGCAGTGCGTTTGGCGCTGCGGAGGCCGACATGCGCCACCTCATTCTGACACTCAGCCTGTCCGCCGCGATCTTGATCGCGGGCGCTTTGGTTCCGGATCGTCCGACCGCTGCGCGCTTCGGAACACCGGTCCCTGCCGCTCTCGATACCCGCGCCTGAGCTCAGCGAAATTTATTGGTTTTTGGAAAGCCCTTGGGCGCAAGTCGCCCGGCATCCGCGCGCTTGCCTCGCCAGTCGCCGAGTTCCTTTTTTTCGAGCGTAAAGTTCCGCCCTGCCGTGTCGACCCAGCTCATCCCGTCCGCCAGATTGAACGTGGTCACATCCGACAGCCCGCCATCCTTGTAGCGCTGCAACCGAACGCCCCGTCCGCGCCCCATCTCAGGCAATTCGGTGATCGGAAACAGCACCATCTTCCGGTTCTCACCGATCGTCGCGACCGTATCGCCCGCGACCGGCGCAATCGCCGCCGCGCGGTCCGGCGCTTTAACATTCAGCACCTGCTTGCCCTTGCGCGTGGTGCCTAACGCCTCGGCTTCGCTGACGATGAAGCCGTTGCCGCCACGCGACGCGACGACAAACTTGCGGTCGCCCGCATAGGCGAACACATCGACGACTTCGGTCGTCTGATCCATCTCGGCGTAAAGCCGAATCGGCTCGCCGTGCCCGCGCCCGCCCGGGAGCTTCGCCGCATCGATCGTATAGAAGCGGCCGTTGCTCGCGAACACGAGAATCTTCGCCGTCGTCTCGGTGAAGAACGAATGATCGAGCGCGTCGTCGCCCTTGAAGACGAGACTTGAAAGATCCTGCTGGTGCCCGCGCAACGCGCGAATCCAGCCCTTCTGCGAAACGACCACCGTGATCGGCTCGCGCTCGATAAGGGCTTCTTCGACAGCCGCTGTGATCTCTGCGTCGGGTGCTTTCTCGAAATGCGTGCGCCGCTTGCCAATGGCCGTCGTCGGCCCGTATTTCTCGCGCACATCCCTGATCTGGTTGCCGACCGTCTTCCACTGCTGTGCCGGTGAATTCATCAGCTTTTCGAGGGTCTTCTGCTCCTCCGTGAGCGCCTTGTGCTCGCTCTTGATCTCCATCTCCTCGAGCTTGCGGAGATTGCGGAGGCGCATGTTGAGGATCGCGTCGGCCTGCACATCCGTGAGCTTGAAGCGCTTCATCAGGACGGGCTTCGGCTCGTCCTCGGTGCGGATGATCTTGATGACGAGATCGAGGTTCAGATAGGCGACGAGGAAGCCGCCGAGCACTTCGAGCCGGTGCTTGATCTCCGCGAGGCGATATTTGGTCCGCCGCTGGAGCACGGTGCGGCGGTGGTCGACCCACTCTTTCAATACCTCGGCGAGATTGCAGACCTTCGGCACCTGCCCGTTGACGAGCACGTTCAGGTTCAGCGGAAAACGCGCTTCGAGCTCGGTGAGCTTGAAAAGCTGCTCCATCATCACGTCGGCATCGACCGTGCGCGAGCGCGGCTCGATGACGATGCGGATGTCTTCCGCGGACTCGTCGCGAATGTCGGCGACAAGCGGCAGCTTTTTCTCGTTGATGAGGTCGGCGATACGCTCGATCAGCCGCGATTTCGGCACGAGATAAGGAATCTGCGTAACC
>JAICQA010000323.1 GCA_025929595.1 Xanthobacteraceae bacterium | reverse complement strand
GCAATGTCGAGCTCGGCTCGCTCCCCTTGCCGCGCCTGATCGTCGTCCGTCTCGACGGCAAGAAGGAGCCCGAGCTCGCCGGCATGCGCCGCGCGCTGTACGCAGAAGTCGCGGGCGCGACACTCGACGACCACCGCACCTGGTCGGCGCGTCTCGCGTCGATCTCCGACGCCATCATGATCGCGGGCACGTCGCTTCTGACCCTCGTGTTGATCGCCACGACGCTGTCGGTGTCGTTCGCGACGCGCGGCGCGGTCGCGACGAACCGCGCCGTGGTCGAAGTGCTGCACCTGATCGGGGCGCGAAATTCGTTTATCGCCGGCACGTTCCAGCGCCACTTTCTCGCCATCGGTCTCAAGGGCGGACTGATCGGCGGCGGCGCCGCCGCCTTTCTCTTCGTCATCACCGGCATCGTGCCGAATGTGCTGTCGTGGCTGCCCGGCGGCGACGAGGCCGCCTTCCTGACCGGCCAGTTTTCGCTGGATCGGCAGGGTTATCTTGGAATTGCCGGTATCGTCGCCTTGATGACCCTGGTCACCACGATCGCGTCGCGCATAACGGTCCGCTGGACCCTGCGCGAGATCGAATGACGTGCGGGTCGCGTGAGCGGCACCGTCTGCGCTAGAATTTCCCCGGGGGAAGCGAAGATGCGGCGTTTCAGCGTGGATGACGAGCAGCCGCCCGCCCGCGCGCGGCGCAGGCGACGCGTCCGGCGCTGGATCCGTCTCTTCCTGTTCGGCGGCATCGCGCTCGCATTTGTCGCCGCCCTCGGCTTCGTCTCCTTCGCCGACGGTCTGCCGCGCAACGAAACGCGGGTCGCCAGCCCGGCCGACGGCATCGTGGTGCTGACTGGCGGCGCCTCGCGCATCGTCGATGCCCTCGAATTGCTCGCCGCCGGCCGCGGCAAGCGTCTGCTGATCTCCGGCGTCAACCCGTCGACCACACCCGACGAATTGACCCGCGTTAATCCGGAGTTCGAGCGTCTGCTCGAATGTTGCATCGACCTCGGCCACGAGGCCACCAACACGATCGGCAACGCGGTCGAAACCGGCCGTTGGGTACGCGAGAAGAACTTTCGCTCGATCATTGTCGTTACGTCCGGATGGCATATGCCGCGCGCCCTGATCGAGATCGAAAACGAGCTTCCGGACGTGACGCTCGTGCCCTACCCCGTGGTCAGCGAACGAATGCGCGAGGACCCGTGGTGGTCGGACGCACCGACCGTGCGCCTGCTCCTGATCGAGTACGTGAAATATCTGGCGTCCTTCATCCGCGTGCGCTTCGACCACATCGCCGTCGCGGGCGGCGCGCGTCCGTCCCGGTCCTGACAGGGGCGCGGCAATGAGCGCGCTCCGCACGGTCCTGTTCAATTTCTGTTTCTACGTCAGCACGATCCTCTACATGTTCGTGTGCCTGCCGGTGCTGTTACTGCCGCGCAAGATGCTGTGGCGCGTCGTCGACTCGTGGGTCGGCACCAATCTCTGGTTCTTGCGCACGATCTGCGGCATCACGATCGAGTTCACCGGCACCGAGCGCATTCCGCCGGGGCCGCTGCTCGTCGCCTCGAAACATCAATCGACCGCCGAGACCTACGCGCTGCTTGGGCTCTTTAGCGACCCGGTCTATGTGCTGAAACGCGAGCTGATGTGGATTCCGGTCTTCGGCTGGTACGTCCTCAAGGCTCGCATGATCCCGGTTAACCGCGGCGCGCGCGCAGGCGTCATGGCCGCGATGGCCAAACGCGCGAAGCGCGCAGTGGAGCGCGGGCGGCAAATCCTCATTTTCCCCGAAGGCACACGGCAGGCGCCGGATGCGCCGCCGAACTACAAATTCGGCGTCGCGTTTCTCTATGGCGAGCTGGACGTGCCCTGCCTGCCGGTCGCGCTCAATGCCGGTCTCTATTGGCCGCGCCGGAGCTGGCACATGCGACCCGGCGTCATCCGGATCGAAATCCTCGAGCCGATCGCGCCGGGCCTGCATCCCGACGCGTTCCTCACGCGCCTTCAGAACGAACTGGAACCCGCCACCGCCCGGCTCGTCTCGGTCGGCCGCAGCGAGATCGAGGCCCGCGAGCGCCGCGTCGCCCTCCTCGGACATTAAGGGCATCCCGAGTCGAACCTTTCGCAGGCCGCGGCGTTATTCTCACAAGAGTCACAAGTCCAAGTATTCCCGGACGAAGTGCGTCGCGGCTGCCCCGTTAACTTGACTGGAACGGCCCTTGTTCTAGTTTTGTTCTCCAACAGCGAATCAGTGATGCCATGACCCTCGAATTCCTCTCGATCGACCGCCTTCCGGGCTATGCGGGCCCGCTCGAAGCCGCCCGCCATCCCGAACTCGCCAATCGCTTCCACTTCTGGCGCGGAGCATCCGGGCGGCGTTACGCCTGCACGCGCTTTTCGCTCCCCCGCCGGCCCGCCTACGAAAACGCAATCTTCCTGCATGTCCGCCGCCGCGCGGGCGAGGCGCAGGTGCTGGGCGTGAGCACGAACGGCAAGCTCGCGCTGTCCTACGGGACGGACGAAGTGCATGTCCATCTCGTGCAGGGCGGCGACGAGGTGTTGCAGGCCGCGTTCGAGGATCTCTCGGCGCTCGTCGCACGCCGCGCGCCGCTCTATGCGATCGAGCGCCAGGCGGCCTGATCTTTCCCGTCATCCTGAGGCGGCCGGCGAAGCCGGCCCTCGAAGGAGGATGAACGGCCCGGGTAGCGATCGTCCCCACAGGAATCACAGCCGGTCGGCGAGCCACTCCAACGCTTCATCGCGGATGCCGAGGTCGTGCATGTGTCCGACGGTTTCGCGCACATATTCCGGGTTCGGTCCCGAGCGTCCGTGACCCTGCCGTACGAGCCGCAATTGCTCTTCGAGCGGCAACACGCCGGTATACTGCGGATGGGAGCGGTCGACGAGAAAACACAGCGCCTGCACGCGCTCCCGCGTACCTTCCAGCAACTCCACCGGCCGTACGGCCTCCTTGTAAACCTTGGTGACGAGTTCACGCTCCTGCAGATAGGAGATCGTCGCGCTCGCCTTCTCGGCCGCGACGCGAAAGGCAACGCCGCGACAGCTTCCGCCGCGATCGAGCCCGAGCACGAGACCCGGCCGCTCCGGCGTGCCACGATGAATGTGTGAATAGACACAGAGCGCGCGCCGCGCGCCGATCAGCTTCGCCTGCCGGCGCTCGAGATAATCGAAGCCGGTGCGCCACATCAGCGAGCCGTATCCGAAAACCCAGAGCTCGTCGCCTACGGTTGCCGTCATGCTGGCCGGCTTGTACCCTCAGTCGCTCGCATAAGGCCGCGCGATCGGCACGGCAGGCTCGTTCTTCTTGCGCTGGCGACCGAAATCG
>JAICQA010000325.1 GCA_025929595.1 Xanthobacteraceae bacterium | reverse complement strand
GGCGAGAGCGCGACGAGGACGATCAGCGTCGCAACGCTGTACAGGAGATACACGCTAACTCGTGGTAAATGCGGGCTTTAGGCTGGCAGCAGTATATCCGCGCGATTGACCCCGTTCAAGGCGCGTCACTACAATCGAAGTTTACCGGAGGCAGGGCGACGATGGCAGTGAAGGTGGGGATCAACGGCTTTGGCCGCATCGGCCGCAACATCATGCGTGCCGCGCTCGGCGCCAAAGACATCGACTTCGTCGCGGTGAACGACCTCACCAACGCCGCCACACTCGCCCATCTCCTCAAGTACGACTCGGTTCTCGGCAACCTGGACGCCGACGTCAAGGCGAGCGGCGAAGGCATCACCGTGGACGGCGACGAGTTCAAGGTGCTGTCCATCAAGGATCCGGCGCAGCTGCCGTGGAAGGACCTCGGCGTTGACGTCGTGTTCGAATCGACAGGGCTGTTCACGAGCCGGGACGCGGCCGCGAAGCACGTCGCCGCCGGCGCGAAGAAAGTCATCGTCACGGCACCCGCAAAGGGGCCGGACGTCACGCTGGTGCTGGGCGTCAACGACGACAAATACGACCCGGCGAAGCACCAGATCATCTCGAACGCATCGTGCACGACCAACTGCCTGGCGCCGCTGGCGAAGGTCATCCACGAGCGCTTCGGCATCCGCAAAGGGTGGATGACGACGATCCATTCCTACACCAACGACCAGAACCTGCTCGATCTGCCGCACAAGGATCTGCGGCGCGCACGCGCGGCGGCGATGTCGATCATCCCGACGACCACCGGTGCGGCAACGGCCGTCGGCGAGGTGTTGCCCGAGCTCAAGGGCAAGCTCGACGGCTTCGCCATGCGCGTACCGACGCCGAACGTCTCGCTGGTCGATCTCAATGCCATCGTCGAGAAGAAGACGACTGGCGAGGAAGTGAACGCTGCGCTGCGCGAGGCGGCCGCCGGCCCCCTCAAGGGCATCCTCACCGTCTCGGACGCCGAGCTCGTGTCGATTGACTTCCGCGGCAACCCATACTCGTCGATCGTGGACGCCGCCTATACGAAGGTGATGGACGGCGACTTCGTCAAGGCGCTGTCCTGGTACGACAACGAATGGGGCTACGCCAAACGCTGCGTTGATCTGCTGCGCAAGATTGCGGCACGCGGTCTGTAGCCGCGGCGACAATCGATGGCGAAACGCAGCATTCGCGACCTCGCGCTGAAAGGCCGCCGCGTCTTCGTGCGCGTGGATTTCAACGTCCCGCTCAAGAACGGCGTCATCGGCGACGACACACGTATCCGTGCATCGCTTCCAACCATTCAGTACGCGCTCGACGCCGGCGCCGCGTGCGTGATCCTCGCGTCGCATCTCGGACGGCCGAAGGGAAAGCCGAATCCGGATATGAGCCTCAAGCCGGTTGCTGCAAGGCTCGCCGAGCTGCTGGGGCGTCCCGTCTCCTTTGCCGACGACTGCATCGGTTCCGCCGCCGAGAACGCCGTTCGCTCGGCCCCGGACAGCGGCGTTGTGCTCCTCGACAACCTCCGTTTCCATGCGGAGGAAGAAAAGAACGACGCCGGTTTCGCGCGGGCGCTGGCCGCCCTTGCTGACGTGTACGTGAACGACGCTTTCGGCGCCGCGCACCGCGCGCACGCGTCGGTGGAAGCGCTCGTCAAGCTGATACCGGAAGCAGGCGCCGGCCTTCTCATGGAAAAGGAGCTGCGCTACCTCGGCGAGGCGGTGTCGAGTCCGGCACGGCCGTTCGTTGCCGTGCTCGGGGGCGCGAAGGTCTCCGACAAAATCGAGGTCATCGAGAATCTGATCCCGCGCGTCGATCGCCTGCTGATCGGCGGCGCGATGGCGTACACGTTTTTCAAAGCGACGGGCAAGCCCGTTGGCAAATCGCTCGTCGAGGAGGACAAGCTGGACGCCGCACGGGACATCGTGACGCGTGCCGATCAGCGGCGGCTCGAGCTGCTGCTGCCGGTCGACCATGTGGTTGCCGCGAAGATCGAGGCTGGAGTGCCGGTGCAGACGATCGGCGTCGACGATGGCGCGATTGGCGACCGCATGGGCCTTGACATAGGTCCAGCGACTGTTTCAGCGTTCGCGCGTGCGTTGAGCGACGCAAAAACCGTCGTCTGGAACGGCCCGATGGGCGTGTTCGAGATCGACGCGTTTGCACAGGGAACCATCGGTGTGGCGCGAGCCGTGGCCGACGTCAAGGGAACAACGATCGTGGGCGGCGGTGATTCGATTGCGGCGGTCGCCAAGGCGGGCGTCGCCGACCGCATCACGCACATCTCCACGGGCGGAGGGGCATCGCTCGAGTTTCTCGGCGGCCGGGTGCTTCCGGGAGTCGCTGCGCTCCCGGATGAGTAGAATGCAAAATTCAAAATTCAAGATGCAAACCGAAAGAGCCAGCGCTTCAGTTTGCATTTTGCATTTTGCATTTTGAATTACGTATGCGTACTCCCCTCATCGCCGGCAACTGGAAGATGTTCAAGACCATCGCGGAGACGATGAAGCACGTGAAAGCGCTCCGTCCCCTGGTGAAGGACATCACCGATGTCGAGATCGTCGTCGCGCCGGCGTTTCCGTCCATTCACGCGGCGGCCGAGTCGCTGCGCGGGAGCAACGTGCTCGTCGCGGCGCAGGACCTCTACTGGGAACGCGAGGGCGCATTCACGGGAGAGGTCAGCGGGGCGATGCTCAAGGACGCCGGCGCGGATCTGGTGATCATCGGCCACTCCGAGCGCCGCACGCTGTTCGGAGAGACCGACGCGACGGTGAATCGCAAGATCGGCGCAGCGTTCGCGGCGGATCTGGCTCCGATCGTCTGCATTGGCGAGACGCTCGATCAGCGTGAGCGCAGCGAAACGCTCGACGTGCTCGATCGGCAGATACGGGCAGGTCTCGACGGCGTCACGTCGGGGCAGCTCGTTCAGCTCGTGCTGGCGTACGAGCCGGTCTGGGCTATCGGGACCGGGCGCAACGCGACGCCGGACCAGGCCGGTGAGGCGCATGCCCACATCCGGCAGCGGCTGCGCCAGTGGTTCGGCGCCGAAGCGGCCGACCTCTGCCGGGTCATCTACGGCGGCAGCGTGAAGCCGGAAAACATTCGCGATCTCGTGGCGCAGCCGGACGTGGACGGGGCGCTCGTCGGCGGCGCCAGCCTCGACGTGAAGGCCTTTTTCGACATCGCAAGGAACGCCGCGGAGGCGTTCCGGTAGACCGAAGGAACGCCGCAAAGGCGTTCCGGTAGACACAGTTTCTGGGAGCCGTCCGGCGCCTGTTTAATCAGGTTTTC
>JAICQA010000477.1 GCA_025929595.1 Xanthobacteraceae bacterium | reverse complement strand
CGCACTTCCGCATCGACCCGGGTGAAGCTTTGCACAAGCGCGACGTTGCCGAGCGCGTCCGAAGTCCGTTCCGCCAGGTCGGCGTGAAACCGCTCGACCCCGAGCTGCTGCGTTTCCGTCTGCCGCAGGGCAAACGCGGTGATCATCGCGAAGACCGCCATCAGCCCGACCAGCAGAAGACCAAGCCGCCAGTTCAGATAGACGGCGATCGGCAGCAGCAGAAAGACCGACACGAAGGCCGCGAAGTGATCGCGGAAGAAGGAGAGCCACAGGCCCCAGAGCGCATCCGCGCCCTGCAGCATCACTTTCATCAACCGGCCCGAATGCGTGCCGGTGTGATAGGCGAGCGGCAATTGCAGCACATGCTCGAAATAGGTCGTGATGATGCCGAGTCGCCGCCGGTGCGCGAGACGGTCGGCATGGAGCGCCAATGTCACGCCGGCGGCGATGCTGAACAGGCCGAAAACACCCCACATGCCGAGAAGCCAAGTGAGATCGCGGAACGACGGCGCAACGTTCTTGGCCTGCGCGCCCACGAGCACGTCGATCACCCAGCCGAAGAGGATCGGCTCGGCGAATTGAGCCGCCGCCAACGCGATGTTCGCAAAAGCGAGAAACACCCCGAGTTTCTTCTCGGGGCCGAGCATCGCGAAGACGCGGAAATAGAGGGGAATAAAAGTCATCGGTCGGGCCTGGCGACGGGCCGCACTCTAGCGGGACAGCGGCCGGGGGCAATCGTGCCGGAGGAATATGGCCGAGTATGGTTTCAGGCCACGGGAGCGGCTGAAAGCCTCAGCCCTGCGCGAAGCCCGAGCGATGTGCCCATTTGGTCATGCGCCGCTCCAGGAGAGCCATCAGCCAGTACATGACGATACCGAGGACTGCGAGCGCCACGAGCCCGGCGAAGATGAGCGGGACGAGGAACTGCGCCTGCGCCTGCAGCATCAGGTTGCCGATGCCGTTGTTCGACGCGACGCTCTCCGAGACCACCGTGCCGACGAAGGCGAGCGTGATCGCCACCTTCAGCGACCCGAAGAAATAGGGCAGCGAGCGCGGGATGCCGACCTTGCGCATGATGTCGAGCTTCGACGCCCCAAGCGCCTTCAGGACGTCCTCAAGCTCCGGTTCGATGGTGGCGAGGCCCGTTGCGACGTTCACGACAATCGGGAAGAACGAGATCAGGAACGCGGTCAGCATCGCCGGAATGAAGCCGATGCCGAACCACAGCACGAGGATCGGCACAACCGCCACCTTCGGGATCGCGTTGAAGCCGATCATCAGCGGATATAGCCCGGCATAGATCGAGCGCGACCAGCCGACGACGATGCCGAGCACGAGTCCGAAGCCGACCGCGAGCAGGAAGCCGACCACCGTGCTCCACAGCGTGATCAGCGAATTCTTGTAGATTGCCGGCCAGTAATCGTAGATCGCGCGCGCCACCGTGGTCGGCGGCGGCAGGAAGAATTCGGGAATACGGAAAAGGTGGACCGCCGCTTCCCACAGCACGAGCATCGCGATCGTGTAGAGCCAGGGCGCAAGGCGGATCATGAGCGCGTCGTTCACT
>JAICQA010000042.1 GCA_025929595.1 Xanthobacteraceae bacterium | reverse complement strand
TGACGCCAAGGCGAATGATGAGCACACTTGCCGCTGTGGCCGTTGCCGGTTCGGCAGCGCTGGCCACGCCGCGCATCGCGGAAGCGATCGCCGGCCCCGATATCTCCCATTTCAAGCTCGAGAACGGAATGGAAGTGGTCGTCATCCCGGACCGGCGCACGCCGGTGGTCACGCACATGGTCTGGTACCGCGTCGGCTCGGCCGATGAGGAGGCGGGCAAGACGGGCATCGCGCATTTCCTAGAGCATCTGATGTTCAAGGGGACGAAGAAGAATCCGAGCGGACGCTTCTCGAAGGTGCTTGCGGAGATCGGCGGCCAGGAAAACGCATTCACGTCGCAGGACTACACCGCCTATTTCCAGCGCGTGGCGAAAGAGCATCTGCCGATGCTGATGGAATTCGAGGCCGACCGCATGACCGGCCTCGTTCTCACCGACGCGAACGTGCTGCCGGAGCGCGATGTCGTGCTCGAAGAACGCCGCTCGCGCACCGACAGCGACCCGTCGGCGATCCTGTCCGAAGCGGCGCAGGCCGCTCTTTTCGCCAATCATCCGTACGGCAAGCCGGTGATCGGCTGGGAGCACGAAATCCGTGCGCTCAACCGGCAGGACGCGCTCGATTTCTATCGTGTGCATTACGCGCCAAACAACGCGATCTTGATTGTCGCGGGTGACGTCAGCGCGGACGAAGTGCGCACCCTCGCCGAAAAGACCTACGGTGCCATCCCGGCTGGAACGAGCATCAATCCGCGCGTCCGCCCGGAAGAGCCCGAGCCGCGCGCGCAGCGGCGCGTGGAATTGACCGACCCGCGCGTCAGGCAGCCGCAGCTTTCGCGCTATTACCTGGCTCCTTCCTATGCAAACGCGGCGGTTGGCGAGGCCGAGGCGCTCGATGTCTTGGCGCATATTCTCGGCTCGGGCTCGCTGAGCCGCCTCTATCGGGCGCTCGTGGTGGAGCAGCAGGTCGCGGTCAACGCCGGCGCCTGGTACCAAGGCACGGCGCTCGACAAGGGACGCTTCGGGGTTTACGCGACGCCGCGCCCCGGCACTTCGCTCGACGCGCTCGAAACCGCGATCGACGGCGTTCTCGCAAAGGTCGTGGCCGAAGGTGTCGAAAGCGCCGAACTTGAGCGCGCCAAGACCCGCCTGATCGCGGACTCCGTTTATGCGCAGGACAACCAGTCGCGGCTCGCGCGCATGTACGGCGCCGGCATGACAACCGGTTCGACCGTCGAGCAGATCAGAACCTGGCCCGATCGCATTCGTGAAGTGCGCCCGGAAACCGTGCGCGAGGCCGCGCGCAAGTGGCTGGAGCTGCGCCGCTCCGTTACAAGCCGCCTCCTGCCGGCGGCGCCGAAGACGGAGAAGCCTTCGTGAAACGAACGATCGTCACCATCATGACCGCTGTCGCCCTCACTGTTGCCTCCGCCGTCGCCTCCATGGCGGCCAAGATCGAACGCGTGACGACGCCGGGAGGAATCGAATTCTGGCACGTGCGCGACGACACGTTGCCGATGATCTCGATGGAATTCGCCTTCCGTGGCGGCAGCACGCAGGACCCGGCCGACAAGGCCGGCACCGCCAGCATGATGGCGGCGCTCCTCGACGAGGGCGCCGGCGATCTCGACGCACGCGGATTTCAGCAGCGGCTGGAGGAGCGGGCGATCGTGATGTCGTTTTCCGCTCATCGCGACACGACGCGCGGCTCGTTGAAGACGCTGGTCGAGAACAGCGACGAGGCCTTTGGCCTGCTCAATCTCGCGCTCACCAAGCCGCGCTTCGACGCCGACGCCGTCGAGCGCATTCGCGGCGGGACGCTCGCCCATATCCGCCGCCGTATGACCGATCCCGGCGACGTGGCGCATGATCGCTGGTTTGCCCGCGCCTTTCCCAACCACCCCTATGGAACGCCGCAGCGCGGCTCGCTTGAATCGGCGGCGAAGGTCGGCATGGACGACCTGCGCGCCATGCATCGCGATACGTTCGCGCGCGACAATCTGAAAATTGCGACGATCGGCGCGATGGATTCGGCGAGCGCCGCGCGCCTCGTCGATCTGGCCTTTGCACGACTTCCCGCCAAGGCGAAGCTTGCGCCGGTGAAGGATGCGGCTCCGCAAAACGTCGGCGAACGGGACGTGATCGAGATGGACGTGCCGCAGACCGTCGTCATGTTCGGCGGCCGCGGCCTCAAGCGCGCCGATCCCGACTTCGTCCCGGCCTATGTGCTCAATCACATCCTCGGCGGCGGCAGCTTCTCATCCCGTCTTTATCGAGAGGTGCGTGAGAAGCGGGGCCTCGCCTATTCGGTCTACAGCTATCTTGCGCCGATGGATCACAGCGGCCTGTTCATGGGCGGCGTTTCGACCCGAAACGACCGCGCCGCGGAATCGCTCTCGATTATTCTTGGGGAAATCAGGGAAATCGCCGAGAAAGGTCCGACTGCCGAAGAACTGGCGAAGGCCAAGAGCTATCTGATCGGCTCGTTCCCGCTCCGTTTCGATTCGTCGAGCAAGATCGCGGGGCAGTTGCTCGAAATCCAGCTTGAAAATCTCGGTATCGACTATATCGACCGCCGGAACGGCCTGATCGAAGCGGTAACGGCGGAAGACGTAAAACGTGCCGCAAATCGCTTTCTCACCGACGCAAAAATGCTGGTAACGCTGGTCGGCCGTCCCGATCTCGCGCCCGAGCCCGCGCGTCCCGCAGCGCCCGCGACGCGTGGATGACCGGGCCCGGTTTCGCCTCTCAAGGCTGCGCTGCTATAAGATTGAGCGGACGGAAATCAGATCCGGGTAGGGGGAGCAGCAATGCGTAAGAAGCCGGTTCGGCGTCTCAAGCCGCACGAAACGGGCCTCGCCCTGGTTTTTGCCGGCCTTATTGTCGGCAGTTGCGCGACCGTCGAAGCGCCGCTCGGGCCGATCGGTGATTCCAAGGGCGCGGGCGCGACGGTGCGCGCGACTCAACAGGGTCAGCCGAGCGACATCGAGTGCCCCGGCGTCACCATCCGCTCCGGCGCGTCCGCATGGCAACTGCCGTCCGGCGGCAAGGCCACCGACGTGCGCTATCAGGGCTCGCTTGGCCAGCTTGTGCGCGAATGCGCGATCCTCGGCGAGACCATGACCATGCGCGTCGGCGTCGAAGGGCGCCTCCTGGTCGGACCCAAGGGCGGGCCGGGCAACGTGAAGGTCCCGATCCGGATGGCGCTTGTTGCTGAAGGCCCGCAGCCGAAGCCGCTCTGGAGCAAGTTCTATAACGTCGAGGTGTCGGTCCCCGAGGGCGCGAGCCAGGCTGTGTTCAGTATCGTCGAAGACGACCTGACCTTCCCGATGCCGGCCAACCGCGAGATCGGCAATTACATCGTGTATGTCGGCTTCGATCCGCAGGGTGCCGCCGCCGCGTCGCGACCGGCGCCGAAGGCCAAGCCAAAGCCGCGGCCCGCGCCGCAGGCAGCCAAGCCGGCGGCGCCACCGCCCCCCGCCAAGCCCGCGTCGCCGCCGCCTGCCAAGTCGCAGCCGCAGTTCGAGCCGCCACCCGCGCCCCCGCCGGGCGTGTTCGCGCCGCCGCCGGGTCACACGAAGTAGCTGCTGGAAGTAAAACGGCCCGCGAACCAGGTTCGCGGGCCGAAAACTTTTAGAAAGAGGGGGGCGGCGCCTGAGGCTCAGCCCAGCCGGCCCTTCACGTCCTTGATCGCGCCGGAGATCAGGTCTTCGGCGGTCTTGCCCTTGACCGTCTCGCCGAGCACGCGCTCGGCGGCGCGCACGGCGGTCTCGGCCGCGGCGGTCCGCACGTCGGCGACCGCCTGTGCTTCGGCTTGAGCGATCTTCGTCTCGGCGAGCTTGGTGCGGCGCGCGACGAATTCTTCCATGCGGCGCGCGGCTTCAGCGGCGATCTCCTGCGCCTCGCTCTTAGCGGCGTCGACGATGGCCTTGGCCTCCAAATCCGCTTCGCTGCGCTTCCTTTTGTACTCCGCAAGCACCTTCTCTGCTTCGTCGCGCAACTTGCGCGCCTCGTCGAGTTCGCGGCGGATGCGCGCCGTGCGGTCGTCGATCGCGGAAGCGATCGCACCGAACGCGCCCGCACGCCAAACGATGGCGATGAACAGAACGAAGGCGACCGCGACCCAGAAATCGACCGATTGGAGCAGGGACATCGTCAACCTCAGTGCAGGGCTGTGTCGACCGCCCGCTCAAGCGATTGCTTGGTGGGAGCCTCGCCGATGAGGCGCTTGACGATTTCGCCCGCTGCATCGGCAGCGATGCCGCGCACGTTCGCCATGGCGCTCTTCTTGGTGGTTTCGATCTGGCGCTCGGCTTCCGATAGCTTGGCCGCAAGCTCGGCCTCCAGCCGGCGCTTGGTCTCGTCGGACTTCGCGGAGAATTCCGCCCGCGTCTCGCCCGCGATCGCCTGCGCCTTGGCGCGGGCGTCGGCCAGCGCCTTTTCGTAGGCTTCGATCGCCGCTTCGCTTTCGGCAGTCAGGCGCTTGGCGGCTTCAAGGTCGCCCTCGACCCGTCCCTGCCTGGCCGCAAAGATCGAAGCGAGCCGCGGCAACGCCCAGCGCGACAGCAGCACGTACAGCACCACGAAGCAGATCACGAGCCAGAAGAGCTGCGATCCGAACGTGTCCTGGTTGAAGGGCGGGAAGGGCGCCTTGGCGGCCCCGCCCGGCACTTCCGTGCCGGTCTTGCTCTGAGCGTATGCCGCTGAGGTCACGGTCGATTCCGCATCAGAGCGCGAACAGGAGCAGGAGCGCGATCAGCAGCGAGAAGATGCCGAGCGCTTCGGTCACGGCGAAGCCGAAAATCAGATTGCCGAACTGCGCCTGCGCGGCCGACGGATTGCGGAGAGCCGCGGCAAGGTAGTTGCCGAAGATCGTACCCACGCCGACGCCGGCGCCACCCATTCCGATGCAAGCAATGCCGGCACCGATGTACTTGGCGGCGATGGGATCCATGTGAAGACTCCTCTTTCGTTTGTTAGGGCTCAGTGGCCCGGATGAAGCGCATCGTTGAGATAGATGCAGGTGAGAATGGCGAACACGTAGGCCTGCAGGAAGGCCACGAGGAACTCGAGCGCGATCAGTGCGGTGGTGAGTCCGAGCGGCAGGATCGCGCCGGCCCAGCCGACGGCGCCGAGGCCGCCGAGCATGACGATGAAGCTGGCGAATACCTTCAGCGTGATGTGGCCCGCGAGCATGTTCGCGAACAGTCGCACGCTGTGCGAGATCGGGCGCGACAGGAACGACATCACCTCGATTGCCACGATCAGCGGCATGATGACGATCGGGATGCCGCTCGGCACGAACAGCCGGAAGAACCTGAAGCCGTGCTTGTAAAGGCCGACGCCGATCACTGTGAAGAAGACCAGCAACGCGAGGACCGCGGTGATTACGATATGGCTCGTCACCGTGAACAGGCCCGGGATCATCCCGAACATGTTGAGGACGAGAATGAAGCTGAACAGCGAGAAGACGAGCGGGAAGAACTTCCGCATCCCTTCGTCGCCCGTCGCCGACCTCACCATGTCGGCCACGAATTCATAGGTGATCTCGGCCACCGACTGCACGCGCCCGGGCACCAGCGAACGGCCTGCGGTCGCGAGCACGAGCCCGCCCGCTGTGAAAATGACGGCGGCAATCATGAACGCCGCGGAATTGGTGAAGGCGATTTCGACGCCGCCGATTTCGCCAAGCGTCGCGATTTTCTTGATCTCGAACTGATGAATGGGATCGGCGGCCATCTGTCCTGTCTCGGTCCGTCTCTACTTGTCCTGCGGGCGGATCAGCCCGGCGGAGCGCATCGCATTCAGGGTTCCCGCGGCGAAGCCGAGCATGAGAAACACGATCAGCCCCCACGGCGACCAGCCGAGGAAATAATCCACGAGCCAGCCGATAAATCCGCCCAACAAAATTCCCGCGATGAATTCGCTCGAAAGGCGCAACGCGCGAGCGAGGTTCGAAGGATCGCCTCGTCCCTGCGCCGACGGGCCGTCATCGGCCTTCGGCCTCGGAGTGAGGGCGCCGATCTGCTCGCCAAGCCTGCGCAGGCGAGCCCTCAACGCTGCATCTTCGGCGGCGCTACCCCGCCGGTCGCTCGGCGGGCGGTCATCCGCCATCGGATTTCCTTCGCACTACGGAAATGGCCTGCGAGAGCCGCAAACCGCGGGCAAATTAGGGGCGGGTAAGTGGCAAGTCAAGGATTGGCAGGCACCGAAACGCCACCTATCCAATTGAAAGATCGTCGGAAAATGCCAGCGGCAAGATGACCGCAGGGGTAAGGGCGCACGCCAATCTTGATGTCATTCCGGGGCCCGAGCGAAGCGAGGGAGCCCGGAATCCATAGGGAGCTTCAGCTTGCTGCTACGTCGCATGGACTCCGGGCTCGCGCCGGAGCCTGTCATCGGGCGGCGCTTCGCGCGGACCCGTTGGGCGCGCCCCCGGAATGACGCAGTGGGTTAACTCGCCTCGCGGAATTGCTGCGCGGTCTCGAGATTGACCGAGACGAGCTGCGAAATGCCCTGCTCGGCCATTGTCACCCCGTAAAGCCGGTGCATACGGGCCATCGTGATCGGGTTGTGCGTGACGATCATGAAGCGCGTGTTGGTGAGCTTCGTCATCTCGTCGAGCAGGCCGCAGAAACGTTCGACGTTGTTGTCGTCGAGCGGCGCGTCGACTTCGTCCAGCACGCAGACTGGCGCGGGATTGGTAAGAAACACCGCGAATATCAGCGACATGGCGGTCAGCGCCTGCTCGCCGCCCGACAGCAGCGACAGCGTCTGCGGCTTCTTGCCGGGCGGGCGCGCGATGATGTCGAGGCCGGCCTGCAGCGGATCCTCGTGGTCCGTGAGGATCAGCTCGGCGGTGCCGCCCGCGAACAGGCCGGTGAACAGCTTCTTGAAGTGATTGTTGACGGTCTCGAACGAGGCGACGAGGCGGGCGCGCGCCTCGCGGTCGAGATTGGAAATTCCCTGGCGCAGCCGTTTGATCGCTTCGATCAGGTCGTCGCGCTCCGACGCGAGGCTGTTGTATTGCGTCTCGACCTCCGCGAACTCTTCTTCGGCGCGCAGGTTCACGCCACCGAGCCGCTCACGGGTGTCCGTGAGCTTTTGCATTTCCGCTTCGACCGCCGCGACCTCGATCGCCTCGGGTTGCTCGCCGAGAATTTCGGCGATGCGGCCCGCGTCGGGCGCGCCGCCGAGCACTTCGCTGACGTCGCGCAGGAGTTCCGCGCGGCGCTGCCGTGCGCCTTCGATGCGCGTCTCCGCGCGCGCCGACTCCTCGCGCGCCGACGAGAGCGCCTCATGCGCCGCACGTGCGGCGCGGTCCGCGTCGGTCGCGGCCTGCTCGGCTTCCGAAAGACGGTCGCCCGCCTGCTGCCGGTTGGCTTCGGCTTCGGCGATCTTCGACATCAATTCCTGACGCTGCGCGGCGAATTGCGCTGGCGCCTCATCGAGTGTGCTGCGCTCGTTGCGGGTTTCCGTGACGCGTTCGTCGAGCGACTGCAAGTGCGCGCCCGCGCGCTCTTCGCGCTCGTGCCAGGCGGCACGCTCCGCACTGATCGCAGTGAGCCGATGCGCCCGCGCCGACCGCTCGCGCTCGATGCCTTCGACTTCGGCCTTGGTCGCGGCCAAGGCGGCGCGATCCTGGCCGACGATTGTGCGGCACTCTTCGAGCCGCGCTTCGAGCGTTGCGGCCAGGGGAAGCGTGCCGATGGCGGTTTCGCCTTCGGTGCGGCCGGCCGCTACTTCGTCGCGGCTGGAGACAAGGCGCGTCCGGCCTTCCGCCAGCGCCGAAATGCGGGTCAGCCGGTCGCTGGCACGACGTTCGGCGGACGCGAGCGCTTCGCGCGCCACGTCGAACCCTGTCTGCATGGCGCGGTGCTGTCCGCGCGCTTCGCCCTCGGCGGTTTCCGCCGCGCGGGATTCTTCTTCGGCCTTAACCGCGGCGTCCGTCAGTCGCGCGACATGGCCGCGTGCGGCTTCGATCTCCCGGTCGAGCTCGGCGAGCCGGTTGCGCGCGGCGAGGCGGCGGGCGGCCGCCGTCGGCGCGTCGGAGGTGACGGTGAAACCATCCCAACGCCAGAGATCGCCTTCGCGCGACACGAGCCGTTGGCCGGGCTTGAGTTGCTCGGCCAGTGCGCGGCCGTCGGCGCGCGAGACAATGCCGATCTGGGCGAGGCGGCGCGCGAGCGCGGTGGGCGCCGTGACATGGGTCGAAAGCGGCTCCGCGCCGGCCGGCAGCGCAGGATCACCCGAATTGTCGGCGCCGGCCCAATGCATGGGCGAGGCGGCGTCGGTCGGCGCGTCGAGATCGTCGCCGAGTGCCGCACCGAGCGCGGTTTCAAAGCCCTGCGCCACGGTAATGGTGTCGAGCACCGGCGGCCAAAGCTTCTTCTTTTCGACGTCGAGGACCTTCGCGAGCGTGCGCGCCTCGGTTTCAAGGCGATGCAATTGGCTTTCGGCCTGCGCGAGTGGACGGCGCGCGGCATCGAGCGCCTGCGCGGCGGCCGAACGCGCGGCTTCGGCGCGCAACGCGGTCGCGTCGGCGGCGGCAAGCGATTCATGCGCGGCCGCACTTTCCGCGCCGAGCTTCGCAATGTCGGCGTCGGCCGTTTGCTGCAACGTCGCGGTCTCGCGGTCGATCTCGGCGATCTCGCGCTCTAGCTTTGCGATCCGTTCGCCCGCGTCCGCGATCGTGCGATCCATTTGCGCACGCCGCGCGGTGAGGTCCGCAAGCGCGGCCGTCGCGTCGGCAAATGCCTGTTCGCTGCGGCTGAGCGCGGCTTCGGCGGCGGTGAGCCGCTCGCGCGCGGTCGCTTCGCCGCGTTCGCTCGCGGAGGTTTCCGCCGCCAGCGCCTGCTCCTCGGTGGTCAAGCGCTGCAGGACTTCCTGCGCGTCGGCGGCCAATGCGCGCTCGCGCTCCATGTCCTGCGTGAGTTGCGCGAGACGACGCTCCAGTTCCTCGGTGCGTGCCTTGGCGCGCGCCTCTTCGCGCTCAAGATCGGTGCGGGCGACGGTGAGGCGCTGAAGTGCAGCGGCGGCAATCGCTTCGGCGTCGCGCAGCGGGCCGACGCGCTCGGCGGCTTCGCCGCGCGCGCGGTTGGATTCGCCATGCGCGACGGTGCGGTCTGCGACCGTGCGTACCGCGAGGTCGAGCACCCGCTCGGCTTCGGCGACCGCGGCTTCGGCCTCGCGCCAGCGCAGCGCCGAGAGAATGGCCTGCTGCTTGCGGATTTCCGCCGAGACATTCTTGTAGCGAACGGCTTGGCGGGCCTGCCGCTTCAGCCCGTCCATCTGGCTTGCGATCTGCGTGATCACGTCCTCGACGCGCTGAAGATTGTGCTCGGCGCCCTTCAGTCGCGTTTCGGCCTCATGCTTGCGCTGGTGCAGGCCGGCGATGCCGGCCGCTTCTTCAAGCAGGCGGCGGCGCTGCTCCGGCTTTGCATTGATGATCTCGCCGATCTGCCCTTGGCGCACGAGCGCGGGCGAGCGCGAACCGGAAGAGGCGTCCGCGAATAGGAGTTGCACGTCGCGTGCGCGCACTTCGCGCCCATTCACGCGATAGGCCGACCCCGCCTCACGCTCGATGCGACGCGAGATTTCGAGCACGTCTTCGTTCATGCCCTCGGGCGCCGTGTGGTCGGCGTTATCGATCGACAGCACCACCTCGGCCATGTTGCGGCTCGGGCGGTTCGTGGTGCCGGCGAAAATGACCTCGTCCATGCTCGGCGCGCGCAGCGACTTGTGCGAGCTCTCGCCCATGACCCAGCGCAGCGCTTCGACGAGATTGGATTTGCCGCAGCCGTTCGGCCCGACGATACCGGTGAGACCCGGCTCGATCAGGAATTCGGACGGTTCGACGAAGGATTTGAAACCGATCAGCCGCAGACGGGTGAATTGCATGAATACGCCTTTACGCGCTCACGCAGGTTCCGCGTGATTCGCTTCCGTCTCCAAGATGCTTTGCCGGGGAGGCACCTGCAAGGCAGGAAAGCCCCTGTTTTCACTGGCTTTTTGGCTTAATCAGGACGATTTCAACAATGGCTCAACGATTTTCTCGAGTTCCGGCATCGACAGTGCGCCGACATACTTCTTGCCGTTGATGAAGAACGTCGGCGTCGACTCCACCTTGAACTGCTCGTTGCCGCGTTGCGCGACCGCCTGGATTTGTTCGGCGAGCTTCTGGTCCTTCAGGCACGCTTCGAACTTTTCCTGGCTGAAGCCCGCCTGGCGCGCGATTCGCAGGAGGCCATTATAGGGGTCCTGCGCCCAACTCTGTTGCTGGCTGAAGATCGCGTCGAGCATCGGGTAGTATTTGTCCTCCGCGCAGCGCGCGAGCATGAAACCCGCCATCGCGACCGCCGCCGGCTGCGTCGGAAACTCGCGGAAGATGAGCTTCACCTTGCCGGTGTCGATATATTTCGACTTCAGCGCCGGGTACGTGTTCTGGTGGAATGCCGCGCAGTGCGGGCAGGTGACCGACGCATATTCGACGATGGTGACCGGTGCGCTGTCCGAGCCCAGCACTTTGTCGCCGAGCGGCCCGGCCTTGTAGAGCTCGACGAGGCTCACGTCCTGCGCCCGCGCGACTTGCACGCCGCTCAGAAACGCGGGGCCGGTCAGTGCGGCGGTGCCGATGCCGGCGAGCAGATGGCGGCGCGAAAGGGTCACGGGAGTCCTCCAAGGGCGGTCGGCCCAGCCATTCTAATTAGCAACGAAGCGGAATGTGGCAAGTCTGGGAACTCTTGCCGGGGCGCTCATCACGCCCGCGTGACGCCGCCTTTCACCATGGCGCCGAGCCGGGCGAGCGCGGATTTCAGCTCCTCGTCCTCGAATTCGCCGAGGCTTTGCTCGACCTGCGCCACGGCCTCCGGATCCGGTTCGACGGGCAGGTCGGCTTTCCGGGCCTTGCGGGTCACGGGGCCTTGGCGGATCGCAAGCCTCCCGACACAGGCCCAGCCGAAATAGCGGTTCACCCGTTCGATCACGACGGGGGCGAGGTGCTGCAATTCGAGCGCATAGGCGCCCTCGACCCGCACGGTCAGCGTGCCGGTCGAGAATGGGTCCTCGCGCCGCGGCCACACCAGACGCAGCGGTTCGGTGCGACCGGCCAGCTCCGGTCCTACGATGTCCTCCCAATGGGAGATGATGTCGACCGCCGCAAAGCCCTGCCGCTTGAAGGCCGATTGCAATGCGCCGCCGACGAGGTCGGCGAGGGGGCGTCCTTGCGCGCGTCTGGGCTTGTTCACAATGCGGCTCTCTGCCAATCGAAGGACATGACGCTAGCAGGCGATGCGGGCCGGACGAAGCGGCGAGGCGGCTCGGGCCCCGCAATCCCCGCTCCGTCCGCGCAGAATCTGCTGCGCTGGTACGACCGCGAGCGGCGCGACTTGCCCTGGCGCGTGGCGCCCGGTGGCAGGCCCGATCCGTACCGGGTCTGGCTCTCGGAAATCATGTTGCAGCAGACGCGCGTCGAAACCGTGGCGCGATATTATGAGCGCTTCCTCGCGCGCTTTCCGACCATTGAAACGCTGGCGGCGGCGCGGCTCGATAGCGTCCTGAAGCTCTGGGCCGGGCTCGGCTACTACGCCCGCGCGCGCAATCTCTATGCCTGCGCCTGTGAGGTTGTGCTCCGCCATGACGGCCGCTTCCCCGACACGGAAGAAGCCTTGCGTGAACTGCCAGGCATCGGCCCCTACACCGCGGCCGCGATTGCCGCCATTGCCTTCGGCCGCAAGGCGACACCTGTGGACGGCAACATTGAACGCGTCATCGCCCGACTTTTCGCCATTGAAACCCCGCTCCCCGCCGCCAAGCCCGAACTGCGGCGGCTCGCCGAGCGGCTCGTACCCGACGAACGAGCGGGCGATTTCGCGCAGGCCATGATGGATCTCGGCGCGACCATTTGTACGCCGAAGCGCCCGGACTGCGCACTCTGCCCGTGGAATGAGGTCTGTATTGCACGTGCGCGCGGTGAGGCAGAAGAGCTGCCGCGCCGGACACCGAAGTCCGAAGGCGCGCTGCGTCGCGGCGCTGCCTTCGTGGTCGTGCGGGAAGACGGTGCGGTGCTCGTCCGCCGTCGTCCGCGCGAAGGGCTGCTTGGCGGCATGACGGAAATTCCGGGCACCGACTGGAGCGCCGACTTCGATCTACGCAACGCGAGTCGCGCGGCCAATCGCCTCATTCCTTTCGTCTCCGCCATCGAATGGCGCCGCCGGCCGGGCAGTGTCCGTCATGTTTTCACGCACTTTCCGCTCGAGCTGACGGTCTTCGTCGCCTCAGCGCCGAAGGAAACGGAGGCCCCGCGCGAGATGCGGTTCGTCAAGCGCGAGCGGCTCGACGGGGAAGCGCTGCCGACCCTGATGCGAAAGGTCGTGGCGCACGCCCTGCCGGAGGATCATCAGACATAAAAAAAGCGTAAGGTGGTTCCGCGGCAGAACAAAATGCCCTTACAATCGCAGCGGGGAAAAACGTAAGGCAGTCAAGACCGTATGGACCAACATCCGCTGATCGCGACCATCGCACTGGGCCTCGTGCTCGCCTTCGTGCTCGGCGCGGTGGCGCAGAAGCTGCGCATTTCGCCCCTCGTCGGCTACCTGGTGGCGGGCATTCTGGTTGGTCCCTACACCCCGGGCTTCGTGGCGGACCAGTCGCTCGCCGGCGAACTCGCCGAGATCGGCGTGATCCTGCTGATGTTCGGCGTCGGCCTGCATTTCTCCATCGGCTCGCTCTTGTCGGTGGCATCGATCGCGATTCCGGGCGCGATCGGTCAGATCGCCATGGCAACCTTGCTCGGCATGGGCCTCGCCTGGGCCATGGGCTGGAACATCGCCGCCGGCCTGATCTTCGGCCTCGCGCTTTCGTGCGCGAGCACGGTCGTGCTG
>JAICQA010000413.1 GCA_025929595.1 Xanthobacteraceae bacterium | reverse complement strand
GGCCGGTTCCGCGTGGCCGATGACGCGGTGAACGCCCCGCCGTTGCTCCCGCAGATCGCGTTCCAGACGGTCTACCGCCTCGTGGACGGCGTCGACCGAAAGAGATGGCGCGGCGCGGCAGTGAAAATTCACGATCAGACCTTCGGCGGTCTCGCGCACGCGCACATTGTGGACGTCGCGAATGGGTCCGTCCAACGGAGTAAGTGCACGCAATGCCGTTGCGATCTCGGCCACTAGCGAAGCGGCGGCATCGCGGCCCGCCATGCCGTCACCCTGCAACGGCTCGATGTGCGTTTCGACTTCCACTTCGCCTGAAAACTCGTGGGCGATCGCCTTTTCCAGCGTGTCGGCGATCTCGTGCGCGCGACCGAGCGGCAGCTTGCCGTCGACTTCCAGATCGAGACTGACCGCGAGCTTGTCCTGCAGGTGATGGACCGTGACGTGATGCACGGCGAGCGCGCGATTGCGCGCGATAACCATGACGCGCTCGGTCACGGTCTCGTCGTCGAGCGCGCGCGGTACGGTGACGACCGTTACTTCCGTATTCGGCATTTCGGCCCCGATGGCCTCGACTACACCGCGCTCAACCGCAGTCACACGGTCGAGCGGCAGCGTGCGGCTCACGCCGACCGCGACTTCCGCGAAGAGATTTGCACCCGCCGGCCGCACGCGCACACGCTCTACCGCGACTACGCCGCGAACGCGTCGGGCGGCCGCTTCGATCGCTTCCGCCGCGCCCGCGGGGGCCGTATCGGTGAGCGTCTCAATGGTGCGGCGGCCAAGCCGGAATCCCGCGACGCAAATGAAGACGGCGACGACGGCGGCGGCCAGCGAATCCGCCCAGGCAAAACCCGCCGCAACGCCGCCAAGACCGGCGAGGACCGCGAGCGATGACCACATGTCGGAGCGGAAATGCAGCGCGTCGGCTTCGAGCGCCTGGCTCGATGTGTCGTTCGCCACGCGATATAGCAGACGCGCCCGGAAAAAATCCACGACGACCGAGGCGGCGATGACGGCGAAGGCCCACGGACCGGCCACGACTGCGTGCGATTCATAGCCGAAGAGGCGCAGGCCGGCCTCCCAGAACACATAGACGGCCAGCACGAAAAGAAGGGAGGTCGCGGCGAGCGCAGCCACGCTTTCGATCTTGCCGTGGCCGAAGTGATGCTCGGCGTCGGCCGGCTTGCCCGAGGCACGAACAGCGAAATAGGTGATGACGGTCGCAACCAGGTCGATCAGCGAATGGCCCGCCTCGGACAGAATCGCGAGCGAACCGGAAGCAAAGCCGACGGCGCCCTTGGCGAGCGTCATGCCGGCGGAGATCGCGATGGAAGAGAGCGCCACGCGCTCTTTGACGGCTTGCATGAATCGGGCGTCCAGCCTTTGCGGAGGCGGGCTTAGAACGGGCGGCGGCCTGCGTCGAGCGGAGTCTTTGAAGCTGCCTCTCACTCGCAACTGCGGGGCGTTAACCGGTCAGTGCCCGTAAGGCTTCGGCCGTCTCCGCGTCGGCCGGAAAGAAGGCTTCGATCGCCAATTCCGAGAGAGTCACGTCCACGGGCGTGCCGAAGACGGTGGTGGTGCTGAAGAACGAGAGTGTACCCGCTTCTGTCTTCAGCCTGAGCGGCACGACGACATTGCCGTAGTCGGCTGTGCCTCGGTGCGGTGTCTTCGGAGCAGGATAGTTGCTCAACTCCCCGAACAGCTCGATCAGCTTCGGATCGGCGGACAGCTCGATCTGCTGCCGCAGCCGTTCAAGCAGATGCGCGCGCCATTCGGAAAAATTTTCGATACGCGGTGCGAGTCCCTCCGGGTGCAGGCTTAACCGCAGGACATTGATGGGTGGCGCGAGCAGGCTTGCGCCGACGCCCGCGAGCAGCGGCGCGACGGCAGCGTTCGATTGAACGAGCGTCCAGTGGCGGTTGATCGCGAGCGCCGGGTAGGGTTCATGGCCCTTCAACACGAGCTCGATCGCCTTGCGCGCGGCGGCGAGCGCGGGATCGTCGAGCTTGCGCTCGGCAAAGCCCGGGGCGAAGCCGGCCGCGACGAGCAGCAAGTTGCGCTCGCGCAGCGGGATGCCGAGCCGCTCGGTCAGCCGCAGGATCATGTCGCGCGAGGGCTGCGCGCGGCCCGTCTCGATGAAGCTCAGATGACGCGTCGAAATCTC
>JAICQA010000478.1 GCA_025929595.1 Xanthobacteraceae bacterium | reverse complement strand
CGTGCGCTGCTCCCTCTCCAAAGTATAGAGCAAACCTGCCGATTGCCGACGGATCACCGCCTGCCGTGGGTCTCGCCATGCCGCAGCACGTGGTAGAAGTCGAACATCAGCAGGGCCGTGACCACCACGACGATAATAATCAGCGGCGGCGCGGGCACCCACACCAGCATGAAAATCAAAAACGACAGGTACAGGGCGATGCCGATCACACCGCAGACAAAGATCGTTGCCTTCATCGCAATCTCCCCGAATTAGCGCACGTCAGTCTGGCGTGCCCGGTTTTACGCAGCCTGCCGCTCCGGTCCGTCGATATAGTTGACCAACCAATGCGCGCTGCGCAAGAGGCGCGCGTCGTTGCCGCGGCGGCCGACCAGCTGCACGCCGACCGGCAGGCCGTTCTCCGTCTGCAATAGCGGCAGCGTCACCGCCGGCGTACCAAGATAGGTCCAGATCGTATTGAAGATCGGACTGCCGGTGGTTTCCGCTGCGGGCGCGCCGCCAGGCGCGGCCGGCGTCAGAATCGCGTCGAATTCATTGAACAGTTCATTCAGCGCATCGTTCAGCGCGGCACTCCCCGCAACGGCCGCGGCGTAATCGATCGCCTTGTGCTGGCGGCCGCGCTCGATCAACTGGCGCAGCTTGTCGCTCATCTGAGCGCCGGCGCGCTCGTAGTCGACATGAAGATTGTGCGCCATCTCCACGTCCATGACGATGCCGTGCAGACCGACGACGCGCTCGAAGCTCGAAGGGAGCTCAACCTCGGCGACGTTGTCGCCCAATTCCTCGACCAGCGCGCCAAATGCCTCCTGCGTCGAGGCATCGGCTTGTCCCCAGACCGGAGATTTAACGAATGCGAGGCGTGGCGCGAGCGGCGGTTCCGAAACGGCGATGTTGGCGAGCGGCAGCCGCGCAATGGGATGTGTATCGGGATCGCGTTCGTCATAACCAGTGAGCGACTCCGTCAGCAAGGCGGCGTCCTCGACCGAGCGCGCAAAGACGCCGACATGGTCGAGATGGCGTGCGAGTTGCAGTGCGCCCGTGCGCGGGATCAGGCCGTGCGTCGGCTTGAAGCCGACGACGCCGCAAAAGGAAGCTGGACGGATCACCGAGCCGTTGGTCTGGCTGCCGATGGCGGCCGGCACCATGAAGGCGGCGACCGCCGCGGCCGAACCGCTCGATGAGCCGCCCGGCGTACGCGAGAAGTCGTGCGGATTTCGAGTCTTGCCAGGATGAAAGTAGGCATATTCGGTCGTCACCGTCTTGCCGAGGATGATGGCGCCGTCGGCGCGCAGGCGGCTGACGGCCCAGGCATCTTCGCGCGGCGTTCGGCCGGCCCAGATCGGCGAGCCCAGCTCGGTCGGCATGTCGGCGGTATCGAAGATATCCTTGATACCGACCGGCACGCCGTGCAGCGGGCCAACCGGCTTGCCTTCCTGGCGGTGCAGATCGGCCGCTTCGGCACGGCGCAAGGCGTGCTCACGGTTAAGGAACGCCCAGGCCTGCACCTCGCCGTCGACCTCGTCGATACGCGCGAGACAATCCTGCACCAATTCGACCGACCG
>JAICQA010000027.1 GCA_025929595.1 Xanthobacteraceae bacterium | reverse complement strand
GGATCGGGCAAATCCGCCAGTTCCAGCGCTTCCGGCGGTCCATGCCGCACACACAGCAAAGCCTTCATGATCGCGTCCTTTCGGGCGGATTGCGGAGGCGGGCTGTTTGCGTCATTTTTTGCGGAACGTCCACGGGCGAGGAAGTTGCCGATAGTGGGTTGAAATCAGGGGCAAGCGGCGGCTAAGGAATGTCCAGCAATTTTCTGCGCGGATTCGTCCGCCGTTCGTGGGAGGCAACGACCATGACCGACTCACCGAGACTGGCGGCGGTTGCCGTCGCGCTCTCGCTCTGCATGGCCGTCACGGCCGTCCCGGCTCGCGCTCAAGGCGGCAGCCCATCTCTCGTCGGCCAGTTCGGCGACTGGGGCGTCTATGTCGGCGGCGGACAATCGGGCAAGGTCTGCTTCGCGCTGAGCCAGCCGCGCGAACGGCTGCCGGCCGGCCTCAACCGCGATCCCGGCTATATCTTCGTCAGCACGCGGCCCGGCGACAATGTGCGCAATGAATTCAGCGTGCTGGTGGGCTTTCCGCTGAGGGAGGACGCCGACCCCTCGGTCCGGATCGGCGACGACACGTTCGCGCTCTATGCCCGCCAGTCCGGCGCCTGGATCCGCAATGTCGCCGAGGAGGCGCGCCTGATCGACGCCATGCGCAAGGGCAGCGATCTTGAGATGAAGAGCACTTCATCGCGCGGCAACGTCACCACCGACCGCTACTCCCTCTCCGGCATCACCCAGGCGCTCGACCGGGTGACGCAGGAGTGCCGCTAGTTCCGTCATTGCGAGGCGGCGGAGCCGCCGAAACAATCCAGCAGCGACCGCCCAGGGCATGAGTGGAGCTGGATTGCTTCGCCCCTCGCGGTGCTGGGGCTCGCAATGACGCAAAAGATGCGTCTATGCCCCAGTTGACCCGCCGGGCGTCCGGCACGATCTATACCCGGCCATGACCGCCCCTGCTTCCATTGTCGCAAAGCGCTCGCTCGCCGGCCTCGGCCGCACCGAACTGGCTTTGGTACTCGCCGAAATCGGCGTGCCGGAGCGCGAGCACAAGATGCGCGTCGCCCAGCTCTGGCACTGGATTTATTTCCGCGGTGTGCGGGACTTCGCCGAGATGAGCAGCGTCTCGAAGCTTCTGCGCGCCAGACTCGCCGAACATTTCACCCTGGAGCGCCCCGAGGTCGTCGTGGAGCAAGTCTCGGCCGACGGCACACGCAAATGGCTTATTCGCTTGCCCGCCGACAATCCCGGCGAGCGGCCGCACGAAGTCGAATGCGTCTATATCCCCGAGAGCGACCGCGGCACGCTCTGTGTGTCGAGCCAGGTCGGCTGCACGCTCAACTGCTCCTTCTGCCACACCGGCACGCAGCGTCTCGTGCGCAATCTGACGGCCGCCGAGATCGTGACTCAGGTGATGATCGCGCGCGACAAGCTGCACGAATGGCCGGGCATGACACCGCCGGAAGGCTCGATCGTTCCGTCCGGCGACCGTTATGTATCGAACATCGTCTTCATGGGCATGGGTGAGCCGCTCTACAATTTCGACGGCGTGAAGAACGCGATCGAGACGATCGTCGACGGCGAAGGACTTTCCATCGGCAAGCGCCGCATCACGGTTTCGACCTCGGGTATTGTGCCGGAGATCGCGCGGCTCGGCGATGAGGTCGGCACGCTGCTTGCAATCTCCTTGCACGCGACGCGCGACGACCTGCGCGACGAGCTGGTGCCGATCAACAAGAAATATCCGATCAGGGAATTGCTCGACGCCTGCCGCACCTTCCCCGGCGCGTCCAACGCGCGCCGCATCACGTTTGAATACGTGATGCTGAAGGGCGTCAACGACACCCCGGCCGACGCGCGCGCGCTCGTGAAACTGCTCAAGGGCATTCCCGCCAAGATCAACCTGATCCCCTTCAATCCGTGGCCCGGCACCAAATACGAGTGCTCGGACTGGGAGACGATCGAGAAGTTTTCCGAGATCGTGTTCAAGGCGGGCTACGCAAGTCCCGTGCGCAAGCCGCGCGGCCGCGATATCCTCGCCGCCTGCGGCCAGTTGAAGTCCGAGACGCAAAAACTTTCCGCGCGTGAACGAATGGCACTGCGCGCCATGGCAATGACGGACTGAGCGATGCAGCTCATCGTCCGCTTCTTCGTCACGCTGTTCGCCTTCTGGGTCGCGAGTCTCGCCGCCGCGGCCGTCATGGTGCTCGGCGCCGCGCCTGAATTGCCAACGACCGACGACTTCCCGCTCCTCACCGTTTTCATTTTCACCGTGAGCGCCTTCGTCGCCGCGTTCTCCTTCGTCCCGGCGGTGATCGCGATTCTCGTCACCGAGACCTTCGGCCTGCGCTCCGTCGTGCTCCATGCCGTGGCGGGCGGCCTTATCGGGCTCTTCTGCGGTTACACCCTCGGTGTCATCGGACCTCTCCCGCGCTTCGATTTCGATATGCCGCTCGGCACCAATTTCGAGCTCCTCGCCGCCGCCGGTATCGCCGCAGGGCTTATCTATTGGCTGATCGCAGGCCGCAGCGCTGGCCTTTGGCGCGAACGCCCGGAACCCGCCCGTTAGGATTAATTTGACTGCCAGCCGGCAGATGGAACCCGAATCCGGGTTCCCTGTTTGCCCGGTCTCGCCTCTGCCGTTAGATTTCGATTCGACGGAGCGGGGGCATGGGGCGTTTTCGCGGGGCGAAAATTCTTGCACTTGGAATAGTCGGGGCGGCGCTGTTCGCCGCCGCGCAAGCGTCCGCCGGTTTCTCCCCGCTCGATTCCGCCGACCATGAAGTCGGACTGCTCGCGAAGAAATCGGCTGAAATTCAGATCAACAACGACGCGCTCTACTGTCTGACGCTCGCTATCTATTTCGAGGGCGGCTCGACCGGCGAATCCGAAGAAGGCCAGCGCCACATCGCGCGCGTCGTCAATCTGCGCGCGCAGTCGAACCGCCGCGTATGGGGCGGCTCCGACCTCTGCGATGTCGTCTTCTACAATCGCCGGGGCGTCTGTCAGTTTTCTTTCGCCTGCCTGCCGCTCGCGCGCCGCACGCCGCGCTTCGGACCGGCATGGCAATTCTCGGAGTCGGTCGCGGTCGACGAACTCAACGGCGACAGCGACGTGCACGCCCGCTTCATCCGCTACTACATGAATCCGGCGCTGACGCCGCCCAGGAACGCCTGTCGCTTTCGCCGCGAATTCGTGCCGGTGCTGGTCGCCGGCCGGCATCACTTTTTCCGGGAGCCGCTCCCGCGCGAACGCGCAAAGATCGCACGCGGCGAGTACGACGAGTGCAAGCAGGCAACCAAGCCGAAATCAAAGAAGGCAACAAAGAGCGCCAAGAAAGCCGCGCCCAAGAAATCGCCGAGTCGCCTCGCGACCAATCCCTAGATCTTTACGTCGAACGCCGGCCCGTCGCCCAGTCGAGCGCCTGCTCGAGCCGGTCGTTGCCCCAGAAATGCTCGCCGTCCTCGGCGACGAAGTTCGGCGCGCCGAAAATCCCCTGCCTGCCCGCTTCTTCGGTCTCCGCGCGCAGCTTGTCCTTGACCGTCTGCTCGCCGGTCTTCGCGAGCACCGCTTCGGCGTCATGGCCGAGCCTGGCGAGCAGATCGCCGATCGTGCCCCGGTCGGAGATATCCCGGCCTTCGGAAAACTCCGCCAGATAGACCGCGCGCGAGAATTCGGGCCGCGCTTCGTTCGACAGCGCCAAAGCCGTGCGCGACGCGAGCAGCGAGTTGGCGGGGAACGGGACCGGCAGATGGAATTTCGGCAGGCCCTGCCGCTCCGCGAGCCGCTCGAGATCGCGCACCGAGTAACGGCCTTTGACCGGATAAATATTGAAGGGCGACGTATCCATGCCATGCGACTTGAAGATCGGCCCGAGCAGGAATGGCCGCCACCGCAGCGTGACCCCCGCCGCTGTCGCCAGCGGCTCGGCGCGCATCGCGGCGAGATACGAGTAGGTCGACGCGAAGTCGTACCAGAAATCCATCTTTGCCATGCCGCGAGCATGACACGCGCCGCCTGACCCGTCGACTTGCGCCCTTCCCGGGGCCGCCTATAACACCCGGAATTCGCGGGGTATTCCGATGCAGAAAGACGTGAAGAAGGTGGTGCTCGCCTATTCGGGCGGCCTCGACACTTCGGTGATCCTGAAGTGGCTGCAAACCACCTATGGCTGCGAGGTCGTGACCTTCACCGCCGATCTCGGCCAGGGCGAAGAGGTCGAACCCGCGCGCAAGAAAGCGGAATTGCTCGGCATCAAGTCCTCGAACATCTTCATCGAGGATCTGCGCGAGGAATTCGTGCGCGACTACGTCTTCCCGATGTTCCGCGCCAACACGCTCTATGAGGGCCAGTATCTCCTCGGCACGTCGATTGCGCGTCCGCTGATCGCGAAGAAGCAGATCGAAATCGCCCAAAAGACCGGCGCTGACGCGGTCGCCCATGGCGCGACCGGCAAGGGCAACGATCAGGTGCGCTTCGAGCTTACCTATTACGCGCTCGATCCGAATATCCGCGTGATCGCGCCGTGGCGCGAATGGGATTTGTCGTCGCGCACAAAGCTCCTGCAATTTGCAGAGCAGCACCAGATTCCGATCGCCCGGGACAAGCGCGGCGAAGCCCCGTTCTCCGTCGATGCGAACCTCCTGCACTCCTCATCCGAAGGAAAGGTGCTGGAAGACCCCGCGGCCGAGCCGCCGGAATATGTCTATCAGCGCACCATCTCGCCCGAGACGGCGCCCGACAAGGCGACGGAGATCGCGGTCGATTTCGAGAAAGGCGATCCCGTCGCCGTCGACGGCAAGAAGCTCTCGCCCGCGGCACTGCTGACGAAGCTCAACGAGCTCGGCAAGGCCAACGGCATCGGCCGGCTTGATCTCGTCGAGAACCGTTTCGTCGGCATGAAGTCGCGCGGCGTCTATGAGACGCCCGGCGGCACGATCCTGCTCGCGGCGCATCGCGGCGTTGAATCGATCACCCTCGACCGCGAGGCGGCGCATCTGAAGGATTCACTCATGCCGCGCTACGCGGAGCTGATCTATTACGGCTTCTGGTTCACGCCCGAGCGCGAGCTGCTGCAGACGCTCATCGACAAGAGCCAGGAGTTCGTCACCGGCCGCGTGCGCCTGAAGCTCTACAAGGGCAATGTCTCGGTTGTCGGCCGCGAGAGCCCGTACTCGCTCTACGACCCTGAACTTGTCACGTTTGAGGAAGGCGCGGTCGCCTACGACCACCGCGACGCGCAGGGCTTCATCAAGCTCAACGCGCTCAGGCTCCGCACCTGGGCTATGCGCAAGCGTAAGATCGAGAGCAAGAGATAAAAATCTCCGCTCATTCCCGCGCAAGCGGGAATCCAGAAAGCTTGCACTCGACGTTGCAGTTCTGGGTCCCCGCTCCCCGCCTGCGCGGGGACAAGTTTCGCGGGGACGAGCGGAATATGGATCGGTCTCCGGGGACGTCTTTAGTCCAGTTCGACCGACTTCTTCCGCCGCTCGCCGAGATTGGGCTTCTCCCCGGTCGCGGCTGCTCGAAGGAATTCACGCCGTGCGACGGCGGGATTGGTCGGGCCGTCCCAGAATTCGATCCGCTCCGGCACCACGCAGATCACGCGGACATTGGCGTCGTCCGGTCCGTCCGGCCACCAGGCCTGCTGCTCGTCATCCCAAAGCCGCCGCGTCATTTCTCGATCTTCGCTGAGCTCGGCGCGACCCGAGACGGACAGGTAAACCTTCTCTTTTGGGTCGATAAAGACGAGGCAGATATCCGGCCATGCCTCGATCTCGTCGTCCTTCGCCGCCCGCACGTCGGTGAGAAACCAGATCAGGCCCTCCTCCCGATCGGGTCGCGCTTGCATGGGGCGCCCCCGCAGGCCGCCGTCAAACTGCGTAACCATCACGCAGTTGCCGACCTTATCGATCACATCCCACGCCCGCGCTTCACCATTCTCGGCATCCATGACCGCATCCTCGCCGTTGAGGATCAAACCTCGAAAACCGGCCTGAGTTCCTGCGTGCAAGCCAAATTGCGTCCGCGGCGTTTCGGTCTATCCTTGAGCGCGGCGACTTGCTGTTGAGGGATATCGATGCCCTGGTCCATCACCATCGCGCGCGTCGGCGGCACCGACGTGCGGATCCATGTCACCTTCCTGCTTCTGCTCGGCTGGATCTGGTTCGCCTACTACCAGCGCGGCGGCACGCAAGCAGCCTGGGAAGGCGTGATCTTCATCGCGCTCCTGTTCCTCTGCGTGCTGTTGCACGAATTCGGTCATGTTTTCGCGGCGCGCCGCTATGGCGTGCAGACCAGGGACGTGACGCTCTGGCCGTTCGGCGGCATCGCGAGCCTGGAGCGCATGCCCGACAAGCCGAGCGAGGAGCTGGTCGTCGCCATCGCCGGCCCGCTCGTGAATGTCGTCATCGCCGCCGTGCTCATTCTTGTTCTCGGCGCGCGGCTCGATCCCGACGACCTGACCAACATCCAGGACCCGGCGATTTCCATGGCGGCGAAGCTTGCCGGCGCGAACGTCTTCCTTGTCCTCTTCAATCTCATTCCCGCCTTCCCGATGGATGGCGGCCGCGTGCTGCGTGCGCTGCTCGCCATGCGGATGACCCATGCCCGCGCGACGCAGTGGGCGGCGGCCATCGGTCAGGCCTTCGCGGTCGCTTTCGGCATTCTCGGCATTTTCGCGGGCAACTTCATGCTGGTGCTGATCGCGGTCTTCGTCTTCCTCGCCGCCTCCGGTGAGGCAAGCTACGCGCAGCTTCGCGCCGTCGCGCGCGGCAATCTCGTCACCGACGCCATGATCACGAAGTTCGAGTCGCTCGGCACCGGCTCGACGGTGAACGACGCCATCGATTGCCTGATCCGCACCACGCAGAAAGAGTTCCCCGTGGTCGATGGCGGCGGGCGCCTGCGCGGCGTGGTGACGCGCGATGTCATGATCAAGGCACTCAAGGACCTCGGGCCGCAGGCTCCCGTGCTCGACATCATGGAAAAGGACGTGCCCACCGTGGCGGCACGCGCCAATCTCGATGTGGCGGTGAAAGCATTAACCGAACTCGGCAAGCCCGTGGTGGGCGTTGTCGATGCGCAGGAGCGCCTCGTCGGCCTCCTGACCGCGGAAAACCTCGGTGAAATGATGATGGTTCAGGCCGCGCGTCCGCCGCGTTCGGCCGCCCCGAGCCCCTGGCGCGCTTGAGGTAAGGCTGCAAAGCGGCTAGACCCTCGCCCGAATCCAACACCCATAACGCTCACGCCGGGTCCGGCCGGGCCGGAACCATTTGACCATGCAGCTTCGCAATATCGCCATCATCGCGCACGTCGACCACGGCAAGACCACCCTCGTCGACCGCCTGCTCCAGCAGTCCGGCACGTTCCGCGAGAACGAGCGCGTGACCGAGCGCGCGATGGATTCAAACGACCTTGAGCGTGAGCGCGGCATCACCATTCTCGCCAAGGCGACATCGGTGATGTGGAAGGACATTCGCATCAACATCGTCGACACGCCGGGCCACGCCGATTTCGGCGGCGAGGTCGAGCGCATTTTGAACATGGTCGACGGCGTGCTGGTCCTTGTCGACGCCGCCGAAGGTCCGCTGCCGCAGACCAAGTTCGTCGTGCAGAAGGCGCTGAAGCGCGGCCTGAAGCCCATCGTCGTCATCAACAAGGTCGACCGCCCCGACGCTCGCGCGACGCAGGTCGTGAACGAAGTGTTCGATCTCTTTGCCGCGCTCGACGCGACCGACGAACAGCTCGACTTCCCGATCCTTTATGGTTCGGCCAAGCAGGGCTGGATGGCGAACGCGCTCGAGGGCTCGCACGATCAGGGCATGCAGCCGCTGTTCGATCTCGTCGTGCGCCATGTGCCGGCGCCGAAGGTCGAGGACGGACCGTTCCGCCTGCTTGCCACGATTCTCGAAGCCGACCCGTATCTCGGTCGCATTCTCACCGGCCGCATTACATCCGGCACGGTCAAGGCAAACCAGAATGTGAAGGCGCTCTCGCGCGACGGGCAACTGATTGAATCGGGGCGCATCACGAAGATTCTCGCCTTCCGCGGGCTTGAGCGCACCAGCATCGAAGAGGCGCAGGCGGGCGACATCGTCGCCATTGCCGGACTTGAAAAGGCGAACGTCTCGGACACCATCGCCGCGCCTGAAGCGGACGCTGCAATCCCCGCGCAGCCCATCGATCCGCCGACGCTCGCCATGACTTTCCGCGTCAACGACTCTCCACTGGCCGGGACGGAAGGCGATAAAGTCACGAGCCGCATGATCCGCGACCGCCTGTTCCGCGAGGCCGAGGGCAATATCGCGCTCCACATCAGGGAGAGCGAAGAGAAGGACGCGTTCGAAGTCGCGGGCCGCGGCGAATTGCAGCTCGGCATTCTGATCGAAACCATGCGCCGCGAAGGCTTCGAGCTTTCCGTGTCGCGCCCCAAGGTCGTGCTGGCGCGCGACGAACAGAGCGGCGACCTGCTCGAGCCCATCGAGGAAGTCGTCATCGACGTCGACGAAGAGCATTCGGGCGTCGTCGTGCAGAAGCTCTCCGAGCGCCGCGGCGACATGATGGAGATGCGGCCGTCGGGCGGCGGCCGTCAACGGCTCGTCTTCCATGTGCCGACGCGCGGCTTGCTCGGCTACCAGAGCGAGTTGCTCACCGACACGCGCGGCACCGCGGTGATGAACCGCCTGTTCCATGCCTACGCGCCGTTCAAGGGCGACATCCCGGGCCGCCGCAATGGCGTGCTGATCTCGACCGATCAGGGCGACGCGGTTGCCTATGCGCTGTGGAACCTCGAGGCGCGCGGCCCGATGATGATCGAGCCCGGCTGGAAGGTGTATCGCGGCATGATTGTCGGCGAGCACACGCGCGGCAACGATCTTGAAGTGAACGTGCTGAAGGGCAAGAAGCTCACCAACATCCGCACGACGTCGAAGGACGAAGCGGTGCGCCTCACCCCGCCGATCAGGATGACTCTCGAGAAGGCGCTTGCCTATATCGAGGACGACGAGCTCGTCGAAGTGACTCCGAAGTCGATCCGCCTGCGCAAGAAATTGCTCGACCCGAACGACCGCAAACGCGACGAACGCGCGCGCGAGACCGAGAGCGTCTGACAACTGCGCGCGTTGCACGGCAAAATTGCCGCGCAGGCAGGTGTGACCGAAAGGCCGCACCTTCCCGGTAGATTAACCAGCCGTTAACGAAACGCTTGAAGCGGCGGCGTGCGTTTGGTTCGATCAGGCCCATGAGCACGATCCTGATCGACATCCGCCGGGCCAAGCCCGATGACGCTGTCAGCCTCGCCGACACGCACGATGAAGCGTGGCGAGCGGCCTATATGGGCCTGATTCCGGGGCCGGAACTCGAGAAGCTCGTCCAGCGCCGCGGTCCCTCCTGGTGGGATGCAGCGATCCGCCGTGGCTCGCGCATCGCGCTCCTGACCTTCGGCGACGAGGTCGCGGGCTATGCCAATTTCGGCCGCAACCGCGCAAAGAGCCTGCATTACGGCGGCGAGATCTACGAATTGTACCTCCGCCCCGAGTATCAGGGCCTCGGCTTCGGCCGGCGACTCTTCTCGATGGCCAAGCGCGACCTTCACGAGTCCGGCCAGAACGGCCTCGTCGTCTGGGCGTTGTCCGACAACGAGCCGGCGGTGAATTTCTACCGCGCCCTCGGCGGCCGCGCCGTCGCGCGCTCGACCGAACGTTTCGGCACCAAGGTGTTGGACAAGGTCGCCTTCGCCTGGACGCGCTGAATTCTTGCGCGTCATCCCGGACGCGGCAAAGCCGCGATCCGGGATCGTCCTAATATTTGCTGAGAACGGTCCCGGCTCTCGCCTTCGGCTCGGCCGGGACGACGAGTTTAGATTCCCGGCGCCGGCAATCCCGCACGCGCGCAGGCTGCTCTAAGCGTATTCACGAGCAGGCACGCGATCGTCATCGGCCCGATGCCGCCCGGCACCGGCGTGATCGCGCCTGCAACCTTGGCCGCTTCTTCATAGGCGACATCGCCGACGAGCTTGGTCTTGCCATCGGGCTTCTGGATTCGATTGATCCCGACGTCGATCACCGTCGCGCCCGGCTTAATCCAGTCGCCTTTCACGAATTCCGGCTTGCCGATCGCGACGCACAGGATGTCCGCGCGCCGCGCCACCGCCGCGAGATCCTTCGTGCGCGAATGCGCGATCGTCACCGTCGCGTTCTCCTGCAGCAGGAGTTGCGCGAGCGGCTTGCCGACGATGTTCGAGCGCCCCAGCACTACGGCTTCGAGACCCGCGAGCGAGCCGTGCGCCTTCTTCGCGATGATGACGCAGCCGACCGGCGTGCAGGGCGCAAGCGCCGGCAGGCCCGTCGCGAGCTTGCCCGCGTTCATCGGGTGAAAACCGTCCACGTCCTTCGCGGGATCGACGGCATTGAGCACGCGGTTGGAATCGATCTGTTTCGGCAGGGGTAACTGCACGAGAATGCCGTCGACCTTGTCGTCGGCATTGAGCTTTTGCACGAGCGCCAGCACCTCGGCCTCCGACGCCGTCTCCGGCAGCTTGTGCTCGAAGGACTCCATGCCCGCTTCCACGGTCGAACGGCCCTTGTTGCGAACGTAAACTTCGCTCGCCGGATCGGCGCCGACGAGCACGACGGCAAGCCCCGGCTTGCGGCCGAGCTGAACAGCGATGCGCGCCGCCTCCTGCGCGGCCTGTGCCCGCACTTCCGCCGCCACTGCCTTGCCGTCGAGAATCTTCGCGGTCATTTTCGTCGTCCCTGCTCGCCGAGCGCGCGCTCCAAAGCGGCGGCCAATCTGGCCGGATCGCCCTCGATGCGAAAGGTTTTATTTCTCGCTGCGGCACCCTGTAGCAGCGTGACGGCGCGTGGTGCGACGCCCACCGTCTTCGCGAGGAGCCGCACCAACGCGTCGTTCGCTTCGCCGTCCGCGGGTGCTGCGCGCACGCGCGCTTTCAAAACTGATCGCCCCTCGCTGAGTTCAGCGACGCCGTCGATGGCATCGCGCCCACCCTTCGGCGTCGCGCGCACGCTGACCGAAAGCGCGCCGGCGAGAACCGTCCAGGGCCGCGCCGTCACTCAGTAAAAGAGCCAGTACAGGAGCCGCTGCACGAACAGCAGGATGATGATGAGGATGACCGGCGAGATATCGAGGCCGCCGAGGCTCGGCAGCACCTGGCGGATCGGCCGCAGCGCGGGCTCCGTCAGCCGATAGAGTCCCTCGCCGATCGCACGCACGATATTGTTGTGCGGGTTCACGACGTTGAACGCCACGAGCCAGGACAGCACGGCATTCGCGATCAGGATCCAGATGTAGAGCGTGATCAGCGTGTCGATGAGCCAGTGAAAAGGATTCATGCGTCGCTCCCGCGGCCGGTTCCCCGATGAATAGCCGCGCGCGGCGCGCGGGGAAAGGGTCGCGGAATCGCGCGCGGCGGCCGCTCCTTGACACCCCTTTCGGGCGCGGCCTACATGCCTGCCTCTGGACCGGGGCCGTAGCTCAGTTGGGAGAGCGCCGCGTTCGCAATGCGGAGGTCAGGGGTTCAACTCCCCTCGGCTCCACCAGTCCACAAAATTCCAGACGCCAAAATACGAACGGGAGGCAGCCGGAGGGGTCGTTTCCAGCCGTCTCCCGCCGATGACTCGGCCGGCTACGCAAAACCTGATGCCGGCTTGGCCCTTTGTCAGCAAGCCCCTTGCCACGGCTGAAAAGGCCCGCCGGCACCGCATCTAGCGTCGCCCGAAAGAGCTGATTCTAGATATTGGGTGGAAGACCGTCAGCGGACCGCCGCGCGCGTCTCAATCTGCGACGGCTTTCGCATTTTGCGACAAGCCCGGCTTCCCGTTTTGGTCCCGCCGCTCCATCAGCCCGGTCCACAGATCGAGGAAGCGGTCGAGTCACTGCTGCGTCTTGCCGTCGTGCAGTGCGCGCCCTTCGAAATGCTCCGCACGCGGCCGGGCGTTCGGCAGCGCCAGACGCTCGTGGCCAAGCGTCGTCCAGCGATAGACCATCTTGGTCGTGAGCTCGGGATGAAACTGCACGCCGAACGCCGCGGGCCCGACCTGGATCGCCTGATTCGCGAAGGCGTCGCTCTCGGCGAGCCGCACCGCGCCGCCCGGCAGATCGAAGCCCTCCCGGTGCCACTGATAAATGTAGTCCGGCCACTCCATCAGCGCAGCGCCTTCCGGCGTCGGGCGCAGCGGATAGTAGCCAACCTCCACGAGCTTCTCGGGGTGGAAGTCGACGCGCGCGCCCAGCTTCTTTGCGAGCATCTGCGCGCCGAGGCAGATGCCGAGGAACGGCTTCTCTTCGCGCAGCGGCACGTCGGTCCAGTCGATCTCGCGCTTCACGTAATCGTCGGAGTCGTTCGCGCTTTGCGGCCCGCCGAAGACGATGACGCCGTCATGCTCTTCCATGGTCGCCGGCAACGGATCGCCGAAGCGCGGACGGCGTGCATCGAGCCGGAAGCCACGCTCGATCAGCCGGTGTGCGACGCGGCCCGGCGTCGAGTGCTCCTGATGAAGAATGACGAGAACGTTCTTCTTCAATTTTCATCCTGCGTGTTCTGCTCGCGCACCTGCCGCCGGATGGTGACGCGGTCGCGCGACGGAACATGCATCAGCTCCGACGCGCGCCACACGATATTATCCTCGAATTCGCTCAGTTGCCCGTCGGCATAGGCGACCTGGAACATCATTTCCACGACCTTGCGGCGTCCTTCGTCGTCGCAGGAGCGATTGAGCAGGCTCGTGAACTGATAGAGATCGACGGCCTCGCGGTCGGCGGCGGCCGCCGACTCGATCAGCGTGTCGGCCTCCTCCGCTCCCAGCTCGAAGCGCTCGGCGAGCACGTCCCGGAGCCTCGCCCGTTCCTGCTCGTCAAAATTGGCGTCGGTGGTCGCGACATGCACCAGGAGCGCTGCCGCAGCGAGGCGGTAATCGGTCTCCTCGAAGCGGGCGGGATCGCGCGCGCCGCCCGTAATTTCGCTGATGAAGTCGCCGAGAGAACGCAGCATTCGACCTTCCAATTCCAGATCAGTGTAGCAAGCCAGCAGAAGCCCCCACGCGCATATAGTCGGCGCGCAAGCACCCTGCCACCCGCTTTGGTCCATCCACATCTGACGCTATGGTCCCGGCCTGTAAACCGGGGGATCTGCAATGCTGCGCTGTGTGGCGCTCGACGATTACCAGAATGTGGCGTGGAAATTCGGCGACTGGGACCGCCTCAAGGGCCGGGTCGAACTGCACTCGATCACCGAATACATCCCGGACCGCGATGCCGTCGCCGCAGCGCTCAAGGGTGCCGACATCGTGATCGCCATGCGCGAGCGCACGCCCTTCGACCGCGCGCTCCTCGCAAAGCTTCCCGATCTCAAGCTGCTTATTACGACGGGCCTCAAGAACGCGTCCATCGACGTCAAGGCAGCGACCGAGCGCGGCCTTCCTGTTTGCGGCACGGAGAGCTCGGCCGTCGCGACCGCCGAACTGACCTGGGGACTCATCTTCTCCCTGATGCGCCACATCCCCGACGAAGCGCAGAACTTCAGGAACGGCGGCTGGCAACGCACCGTCGGCCGCGAGGTCTTTGGCCGCCGGCTCGGCGTGATCGGTCTCGGCAGGCTCGGCTCGCGCGTGGCGAAGGCGGGTCTCGCTTTCGGCATGAAGGTTGCGGCCTGGAGCCAGAACCTGACCCCCGAACGCTGCGCCGAAGTCGGGGTCGAACATGCGGGTTCGCTCGATGCGTTGCTGCAATCTTCCGACATCGTCACCATTCACCTCGTGCTGAGCGACCGCACACGCGGATTGCTTGGCGCGCGCGAACTCGGCCTGATGAAGCCCGACGCGCTGCTCATCAACACGTCACGCGGGCCGATCGTTGACGAAGCGGCGCTGATCGCCGCGCTGACGGCGAAGGGAATTGCGGGTGCGGGACTCGACGTGTTCGACCGCGAGCCCCTGCCCGCCGATCACCGCTTCCGCCACCTGTCCAATGTCATCGCAACCCCGCATCTCGGCTACGTCACGGAAGAAGCCTATCGGCTGTTCTACGGGCAGTCGGTCGAGAACATCGAGGCGTGGCTCGCCGGCAAGCCGGTGCGGCTGCTGCTTGCCTAAATTGAACTCCGCTCATTCCCGCGCAAGCGGGAATCCAGAAGCGGCTTGCTCCGTTGTTCTGGGTCCCCGCTTTCGCAGGGACGAGCGGTAGATGGTCGTTGAAGCGGCTTACCGCTTCCCCGCCACGCCGAGATGCTGCGCCTGCGTGACCTCGTCGGCCTTGAGCGCGGCGCTCGCGCCGGCCCAGACAATCTTGCCGCGGTCGAGGATCACGGCGTTCTGCGTCAGCGACAACGCCAGCTCCGCTTTTTGCTCGACGAGTAGCATCGTGACTTTCGATTCGCGCTGAATGCGTTCAAGCGCCTCGATCAGCGTTTCCACCACAACCGGCGCGAGCCCTTCGAGCGGCTCGTCGAGCAGAAGCACTTTCGGCGCGCCGACGAGCGCACGGCCGATCGCGAGCATCTGCTGCTCG
>JAICQA010000367.1 GCA_025929595.1 Xanthobacteraceae bacterium | reverse complement strand
TGGAAGAGCTATCCGCACTCGCTCTCCGTTTTGACCGAACTCGTGCATTCGATTCTGGTGCCGCGAACGGGGCATCCGGCGGCGCTTGCCGCCGCATTGTGCGACGTCGCACTCGATGTCTTCGACCGTTACCCGGTGCCGGTGCCGCTCGACGCCGAATATTGGGCGCAGGCGCGCAAGGACCTCGCGGTGCGCTGCGGGCAGATCGCGCTCCATGCGCCGAAGACGCCGCAGGACATCCCCGTGCCCTTCGCAAAAATCTTCTTTGACAACATGCCGATCCACGAGCGGTTGCGGGAGCACGACTTCGATCAGATCAAAAATCAGCTGCGCGTCAATGTCCTCAGCATGCACCACGACTTTCTGAAATACGCCGACCTCGCGAAGGTGTCTGCGTCTCTGAACCTCCCGGCGAAGAGCGCCGTCTGATCCGGAGACGCCTGTGGCCGACCGCGCGAGTGCGACACCGCTTCTGGCCCTCGATGCGGTCGTGCTCGATACGGAAACCACCAGCCTCGATCCGGCCCGTGCGCGCCTGCTCGAAATCGGTGCCTATCGATTGACCGCGGGCCGCATTGACACCGCTCGCCGGTTTCATTCGCTGGTCCATCCCGGTGAGCCCGTTTCGCCCGCATCCATTCGAATTCACGGAATTGACGACGCCAGGCTGGCGGGCGCGCCGGATTTTTCGAAGGCGTGGACGGCGTTTCGCGCGTACCTGAACGACAATGTCGTGATCGGTCATACGATCGAATACGACGTCGCGGTCTTTGCCGCCGAGTGCAGGCGCGCCGGGATCGATTTTCGTCCGCCTCGTATCATAGACGTCCGCTGGCTTGCGGAAATGATCGAGCCCAACCTGCCGGGATTTTCCATTGAGGCGGTGGCGGCCTGGCTCGGCATTCCCGTGGAAGACCGCCACTCGGCACTTGGCGACGCGATCACAACGGCGCGCATATTTGTCGCCCTGGTGCCGCGTTTGCGCGAAGGCGGCATCCGCACGCTCGCGGAGGCGGAAGCCGCTTGCCGGGAATTCACCGACGCCATGACGGCACGCCATCAGGCGGGTTGGCTGCACCGCGGAATCGAGCCTGCGCGCGTCGACGGCGCTCGAACGCTTGAACGCCTCGATCCTTACCCGTACCGCCATCGCATTCGCGATGTGATGTCGCAACCGCCCGTATTTGTCGCCCCCGGCTCGCCGGTGAAAGCCGCGATGGACCTGCTCATGGCAAAACGCGTGAGCTCGGTCTTCGTCGCGCCTGTCGCAAAGGCATCGAAGGTCGACGCGCATATCGTTCCCGAGGTCGGAATTCTCACCGAACGGGATATTCTGCGTGCCATCGCACGAGACGGTGCGCGCGCACTGGAAACGCCGGTCGAGGCGGTTGCGCATTGGCCTCTGCAGGCGGTTCCCGCAGACGCTTTCGTGTACCGGGCGATCGGCCGGATGGCACGCCTGAAAGTCCGGCATCTCGGCGTTGTGGACGAGTCGGGAGACCTGGTCGGCGCATTGTCGTCGCGCGACCTGTTACGTCTGCGCGCGGGCGAGGCTGTCGCGCTCGGCGATGAGATCGACGAGGCCGCCGACACGCATGAACTCGCTTCAGCTTGGGCGAAACTTCCCGCGGTCGCGGCGGCGCTGCATGAGGAGGGTGTCGATGCGCGCGACGTCGCGGCGGTCATTTCCCGTGAGCTGACAGCATTGACCCGCCGCGCGGCAATGATCGGCGAGGAGCGCCTGAAGGCGGCGGGTGAGGGCGCCGCGCCCGTTCCTTATGCCGTGCTGGTCCTCGGCTCGGGCGGCCGCGGCGAAAGCCTGCTTGCCATGGATCAGGACAACGCCATCGTCTTTGCCGCGGGCAATCCGGACGGTCCGGAGGACCTTTGGTTCGCGAAGCTCGGCACGCATATCGCCGACATCCTGCACGAAGTCGGCGTTCCCTATTGCAAGGGTGGCATCATGGCGAAGAATGCGCCGTGGCGCGGCAGCGCAACTGTCTGGCGCGCGCGCGTCGCGGAATGGATTGGCCGCTCGAATCCGCAGGACCTGCTGAACGTCGACATTTTCTTCGACTTGCGGGCAGCGCATGGCGACGGTGCGCTTGCGGAAAACCTGTGGCGCGACGCACTGGAAGCCGCGCAGGGTCAATCCGCCTTTCTCAAGCTGCTCGCCGACGCGAAGGGTGACATCGATCCGCCCGTCGGCTTCTTCGGCATCAGGACCGAGAGCGGCCGGGTCGATCTCAAGCGCGGAGGGTTGTTCGGCATTGTCGCGAGCGCCCGTATTCTCGCACTGCGCTATCACGTCGTTGAACGGGCAACGCGAGCGCGGCTTGAAGGTGTCAAGGCGCTGCGGGTCGGTGCCGGGCGCGACCTCGACGCCTGGATCAAGGCGCATGGCGTGATCGTCGACACGATCCTCGATCAGCAGCTTGTCGATATCGCAGCCGGCCGGCCGCCTTCAAATATGGTCGAGCTGCGCAGGCTTTCGCGCATCCGTCAGGACGAGTTGAAGGAATCCCTGAAAAATCTGAAGCATGTCGACGATACCGTGCGCGACCTTCTCAGCGGCGGGTAATTCCGGCAGCATTGCCCGCCGACGGGTTCGAGGGAGGTCGACATGAGTAGCTGGCTGAAGGAATTTCGCGAGTTTGCCGTCAAGGGTAACGTGGTCGATCTTGCGGTCGGTGTCGTCATCGGCGCGGCGTTCGGCAGGATCGTCGAATCGCTCGTCGGCGACATCATCATGCCGCTGATCGGCGCCGCCACCGGCGGCCTCGACTTCTCGAACTATTTCGTCCCGCTCTCATCCGGCGTC
>JAICQA010000189.1 GCA_025929595.1 Xanthobacteraceae bacterium | reverse complement strand
TCTTCTTGCCGTCCTCGCCCGGCTTGGTGTCCGTGTCCTCGTCAACGCCGCGCACGGGCTTGCTCTCCGACATGCCGGGGCGCTTTGCGATTCCGTGGCTGATGTAATTGACCGCGTCGTAACGCGTCATGTCCTGCTCTTGCAGGAAATAGGCGGCGTGGCTCTCGCGCTCGGCGAAGATCGCGACGAGAACGTTGGCGCCCGTCACCTCTTCCCTGCCCGACGATTGCACATGGATGACCGCGCGCTGGATCACGCGCTGGAACCCGGCCGTCGGCTTGGAATCGTCCGCGGCATCCATGACGAGATTGTCGAGCTCGCCGTCGATATATTCGACGAGATTGCGCTTGAGCTTGTCGATGTCGACATTGCACGCGCGCATCACCGCAGCCGCGTCCTGGTCGTCGGTCAGGGACAGCAGGAGATGTTCGAGCGTCGCATATTCGTGATGGCGCTCATTGGCCAGCGCCAGCGCGCGATGAAGCGATTGCTCGAGGCTGCGAGAAAATGTCGGCATCAGTCCTTCTTTCCGTCCGCCCCGATCATTTCTTTTCCATCACACATTGTAAAGGATGCTGTTGCTTGCGCGCGAAGTCCATCACCTGCGTCACTTTTGTTTCCGCCACCTCGTATGTGAAAATGCCACATTCTCCCACACCATGCTGATGCACGTGCAGCATGATCTGAGTCGCTTCTTCGCGCGACTTATTGAAGAAGCGTTCGACGACATGCACCACGAATTCCATCGGGGTGTAGTCGTCGTTCAGCAGCAACACACGATAGAGGCTGGGCCGCTTTGTCTGCGGCTTGACGCGCGTGGCGACGCCGGTTGCCGAGCCGCCCTCGTCATTGCGGCGGGTCCGATCGTCATCCCCCATCCTCACATCGGCCAGATATGTACGATTCCTGCTCATGGGTAGGGGCCGGCTGGGTGAGTTTGCGCGAGATCGGGTCGAACGGGCTGCCATTTGCCGAACGGAACCAGCCCCGAGCCGGTTCCTGCCGCATGGCGCCCCGATCATACGGGCCCGGGACGCCCCACGGCTAGCCGCCGTTTGCCTGTCCGATCGGCCAATTTTAGCGGACTCGCTGCCCTTGGTTAACCAGCGCGCCCGATCGGGAGCAATCATGGAAAATCGCTCCTATTCCCGCAAGCACAGCGCAAGGAACCAAACCGCAAGGTGCCCGTGTTTTGCGGGAGCCTCGCATGCGACAATTTTGGTCGGATCGGGAGGGCAACGTTGCCCTCGTCTTTGCGTTGGCCGCGATTCCTTTGTTCGGCGCCATGGGCGCGGCCGTCGACTACAGCATGGCGAGCCAGTATCGCACCGACGTTCAGAAGGCGCTCGACGCGACCGCCCTCGCCCTGACCAAGATCATGCCCGCAGACCAGGCAACCTTGGATACAGTCGGCAATCAGTACTTCCAGGCCAATCTCAAGCAACACGATCTGCAAAGCCTGACCCTCACCGTCACGCCGAATGTCGGCACGCTGCGCGTCACAGCGAACGGCGTCTATCAGGTGCGCATGGCGCACATTTTCGGCGCCGACACGATCGATCTTTCCGCCACCGCCGAGGCCAAGTGGAGCATCGGCAAGGTTGAGATTGCGCTCGCGCTCGACAATTCCTGGTCGATGAATTCCCTCGGCCGTATGACCGAGTTGAAGGCCGCCGCGCACGATTTGTTGAATGTGCTGGAATCCGCAGCAAAGAATCCGGGTGACGCCAAGGTCGCGATCGTACCGTTCGACTCCATTGTGCATGTCGGCGCCAGCTATGGCGGCCAAAGCTGGTTGCGCTGGGGCGTGTGCGCCGGCGGCAATTGCGGCCCTGCCGACTCCACCAACTGGCAAGGTTGCGTCTGGGACCGCAACAAGAGCAACGACAAGCAGGACACTGCACCGGACGGCACGAACGACACGAAGTATCCCGCCTGGCAGTGCGGCAACTCGCTCAACGCCAACAAGCTGGTCGCCATGAAGCGGCTGACGGCCGACTGGACCAGCCTGCACACCAAAGTCAATGAGATGATCCCGTCCGGTTACACTAACATCACCATTGGACTGGTGTGGGCATGGCACCTGTTGTCGCCAACCGAGGTGTTCGCGGACGGGGTCGCTTACGGCACGGAGAACCTTACGAAATACATCATCCTGCTCTCGGATGGCGACAATACGCGCAACCGCTTCGGCGACTCGACAAATACCATGAACGATCGCACCGAGGACGCCTGTACCAATATCAAGGCCGTCGGAATCAAGATTTATACGGTGCGGCTGATCGACGGAAATTCGGAACTGCTGCGCGACTGCGCGACCAAGACCAGCATGTATTATGAGGTGGAAGACTCGGCCCAGTTGTCCGGTGTTTTCAACGCGATCGGCTCCGAAATCGCGAACCTGCATCTGTCGAGGTAGCAGACCGCATCCGGCGTCAACCCGATCCGTTCCGGACAAATTTACGCAATTTCGTAATCGCGGCTTAAGGCCCCTACCCGATCGTCAAGGGGCGCCGGCACAATTCGCGTAAATTTCGATTCAAAGCAGGAATTCGTCAACACACTCGGCGCATCGTCGGGCATATCGCATAATGCGGAGACCTTCATGCGGCGGTTCTGGCAGGATCATAGGGGCAACGTCGCCATTATGTTCGCGTTGGCGGTCGTGCCGGTCGTCGGCGCCATGGGCGCCGCGCTCGACTACAGTCTGGCGAATTCGTACCGCACCGATATGCAGAAGGCGCTCGACGCGGCCGCTCTCGCCGTCTCCAAGGTCATGCCGATGGAGCAGACGGCGCTCGACAAGGTCGCGATGCAATATTTTACGGCGAGCCTCGGCGATCACTCGCTCACCGGCTTGAAACTCACTGTAACACCCGATCAGGGCCACGTGAAACTGCATGCCAGCGGCGACTACACGCCTGGTGTCGCGAGCCTGTTCGGCATCGATAAATTCGAGGTCGGCGTTACGTCCGAGGCGCGCTGGGGCATTGGCAAGGTTGAGGTCGCACTCGTCCTCGATAATTCGGGGTCGATGAGCGACCACGGCCGTATGGGCCATCTGAAGAATGCCGCAGCGGATCTGCTCAAGGTGCTCGAAGGCTCGGCGAAGAACCCCGGCGACGCCAAGGTGGCGATCGTCCCGTTCGATTCCGGTGTGCGCGTCAACTACACCCAGACCGACGCGCCGAACTGGGTTAAGTGGGGCCACAATGGGAGCTGCAGCTTTCTGCCTTGGTTACTGAAGAATCAAACCGGCTGTACACAACTCGGCGGCGTGTGGACTTGGTCCGTCTGGACCGGTGGCAACAGCAAGTGGTCGAGCTGGGAAGGCTGCCTTGAAGACCGCGATTACGACGCAAGCGCCTCGCCTGCCGTTCTGCACAGTGTACTGGATACCGCGCCGGACAGCACCAACGCCAATAATCCTGCCGCGCTTCAGACCCGCTATCCCGCGAAGCCTTGCGACAGCAGCTCGCTGCGCAAGGTCACGCCGCTCACGGAAAGCTGGACGACTTTGAACACCGAAATCACCAACATGCAGCCCTCCGGCTTCACGAACATCTCAATCGGCATGGCCTGGGGCTGGCACGTTCTTTCGCCCACCGAGCTCTACACGCAAGGCGCGGCCTACGGCACTGAGGACCTGACGAAGTTCGTCATCCTGATGACCGACGGTGACAACACGCGCAGTCGTCACAGCAACGACGCGAGCACGATCAATGCCCGCACCTCCTCGGTCTGCACCAACATCAAGGCGGCCGGCATCAAAATCTATTCGATCCGCCTCGTTGAGGGGAATGCCGATTTGATCAAGGGCTGCGCCAGCGAGCCCGGCATGTATTTTGACGTGCAGGATGCGAGCGTCCTCTCGGGCGTGTTCAAGACGATCGCTTCGCAGATCGCCAGCCTGCACCTTTCAAAATAGCGGCGCCGGACGCTTAACACTTTGCGAATACTGCGGAATCGTCCGCAACCACTCCGCTAAACTTTAGCGTTTTCGCCTACCCCTTCTTAGAGCGGGTGGTTTCATAGTCCGGGCCGGCGCGAGCCCGGCGGCACTTTCTCCGAATGAGAGCCGCAGCTGCGCCGAAGGGCGGAGGCTTCGATGCGGCGTTTCTGGTCGGATCGCAAGGGCAATGTCGCGGTGGTGTTCGCGCTCGCTGTCGTCCCCGTGATTGGCGGGCTCGGCGCGGCGATCGATTACAGCATGGCCAATTCCTATCGCACCGACATACAGAAGGCTCTCGATTCGACGGCGCTGGCCCTGTCGAAGTTGCTGCCGCTCGACGAAGCCAAAATGAACGAAGTCGGCATGCAGTATTTCTTGGCGAGCCTCGGCAATCACGACCTGACCAATCTCGCTCTCGACATCGTTCCCGCTGACGGCAAGGTGACGTTGCACGCGACCGGCGACTACACGCCCAAGCTCGCCAACCTCTTCGGCGCCTCGTCGTTTCAGGTCGGCGCGCGCGCCGAAGCGGTCTGGAGCATGGGTAAGGTCGAAGTCGTGCTCGCGCTCGACAACACCGGTTCGATGGCCGGCGAAAAAATCGCCAAGCTGAAGGAGGGCGCGCAGAAGCTCGTCGACATTCTGAAGAATTCCGCGCGCAAGGAAGGCGATGCGAAGATCGGCATCGTCCCCTACACCGTCCAGGTCAGGGTCGACCACACGGCATTCGCCGCGGCTACCTGGTGGCGCGACGGTTATTGCAATCGGTCGCAGTACAAGACGGAAGACGACTGCGAGGACGAGGGCCATACCTGGCGCCAGACCAACTCCACGTCCTGGGAAGGTTGTCTCTCCGAGCGCGATCAAAAGAACGAGGACAACAACTGGATCAGTTACGACGCGCTCGGCACCGCCGTCGATCCGGCCAACCCGGACACCAAGTTTCCGCGCGCCTGGAACAATTCGGACCGCTGCCCCACCGCGACCATTCTGCCGCTGACCGACGTCCACCCTTCAAGCGGATACACCGCCATTACCAACAAGATCAGCGCGATGACGGCTGACGGCAACACCAACGTCACCATTGGCGCGGTCTGGGGATGGCACCTGCTCGACGACATCGAGCCGTTCACCGAAGGCCGTCCCTACCAGACCAAGGACGTGCAAAAATACCTGATCCTGATGACGGACGGCGACAATACGGAAAGCCGCTTCTCAACCAGTGAGACGTCGATCAACAATCGCACCAAGGCGGTATGCGACAACATCAAGGCGCTGCCACAGAACACCGCGAACGTTCCTGCCACCCCCGCCATCAAGATCTGGTCGATCCGCGTCATCAACGGCAACGCCGACCTGCTCAAGGGCTGCGCGACGAACAGCAGCATGTATGTCAGCGTCTCCGACGCCAATCAGTTGAACGCCGTGTTCACCGCCATCGGATCGGAAATCGCGAGCTTGCACCTGGCAAAGTAATAATTGCCTGCACACAAAAAAGCCCGGCTCGCGCCGGGCTTTTTTATTCGTATCGAAAAGACTTACTGCTTGGCGGCGGCGGTCGCCTTCGCGACGGCGCCTTCCAGCGGCTTGTAGGTTTCCTTGGCGATGTCGGCATAGAGCTCGCCGATCTTCGTCGCCTTGGAGACGAAGCCTTCGTACGCATTCTTGTAGAACTCGGTCTGCACTTCGAAAGCCTTGTCGAGCGTGCGAACACCGAACAGC
>JAICQA010000318.1 GCA_025929595.1 Xanthobacteraceae bacterium | reverse complement strand
CACCGCGCTAGCGCGATGAAAGGCGAGCCCGGAATCCATTTTACCCTCATCGCCGGGCTTGACCCGGTGATCCAGACAACGAGGCACGGCCATACTGGATGCGCGGCTCAAGCCCGCGCATGAGGGATTAATGAGTTGCGCAACTCCCCGGACGACGACTAAGGAGTATCGCGAACCTTTCCAATTCGTCCGTTCAGCGAACCAAATGAAGCGCAATCTCGAAACATCCGTACTGATCGTCGGCGGCGGGCCCGTGGGGCTCACGCTTGCCATGGATCTCTCATGGCGCGGCGTCGACGTGATCGTCGCTGAGCTCCGCCATCCCGGCGAGCCGCCGAGCGTGAAGTGCAATCACGTGTCTGCGCGGTCGATGGAAGTTTTTCGCCGCCTGGGCGTGGCGCAGAAGCTGCGCGACGCAGGGCTGCCCGGCGACTATCCGAACGACATCGTCTATCGCACGACCTCGACCGGCATCGAGCTTTCGCGCATTCACATTCCGAGCCGGCAGGACCGCTACACCGACAAGAGCGGGCCGGACGGCTGGTGGCCGACGCCGGAGCCGCCGCACCGGATCAATCAGATTTTCCTCGAGCCGGTGCTCTTTGAACACGCAGCCTCGCTGCCGCGCGTCCGGATTCTCAACCGTACTTCGGTCGACGATTACGAGCAGGACGCCGACGGTGTCACGGCGCAGGCGCGCGACCTGGAAACGGGCGAGGCCTTCACGATCCGCGCGAACTATCTCGTCGGCTGCGAGGGCGGCAGGTCGATGACGCGTCGCAAGATCGGCGCGAAATATGACGGCACGCCCGTCATCCAGCGCGTGCAGTCCACCTATATCCGTGCGCCGAAGCTGTTCGATATGCTGCATGGGCGCAAGTCGTGGATGTATCTCTCGCTCAATCCGCGCCGCCGCGGCACGGTGGTCGCCATCGACGGGCGCGAGACTTGGCTCATTCACAATCACCTCGAGGAAGAAGAGACGGAGTTCGACTCGGTCGACCGCGACTGGGCGATCCGCACCATTCTCGGCGTCGGGCCGGACTTTCAGTACGAAGTGCTGAACAAGGAAGACTGGGTCGGCCGCCGTCTCGTCGCCGACAAATTCCGCGACCGCCGCGCGTTCATCTGCGGCGACTCGGCGCATCTGTGGATTCCTTATGCCGGTTACGGCATGAATGCCGGCATTGCCGACGCGATGAATCTCTCGTGGCTGCTCGCGGCGACGTTTCAGGGCTGGGCGCCCGACTCGATCCTCGACGCCTACGAGGCCGAGCGGCAGCCGATCACCGAGCAGGTGTCGAAATTCGCCATGGGTTTTGCGCTACAGGTGATGAAGCACAGGAAATCCGTGCCGCCCGAGATCGAGGCGGAAGGGCCCGAAGGCGACGCGGCGCGCTCCCGCATCGGGCAGGAGGCCTACGACCTCAACGTGATCCAGTATTGCTGCGGCGGGCTGAATTTCGGCTACTTCTACGAAGGCTCGCCGGTCATCGCGCATGATGGCGGCGAGCCGCCGGCCTACACCATGAACCAGTTCACGCCTTCGACCGTGCCGGGCTGCCGCACGCCGCATCTGTGGCTCGCCGACGGCCGCTCGCTCTATGACGCGATGGGGCCGGGCTACACGCTGCTGCGGTTCGATCCGAAGGTGAATGTCGACCGTCTCGTGGCCGCCGCGAGGAAACAGAGCGTGCCATTCGAGGTGCTCGATGTGGTCTCGCCCGAGGCGTCAATCTACGACCGCAAGCTCGTGCTGTCGCGTCCGGACCAGCACGTCGCGTGGCGCGGCGACGCCGAGCCCGCCGATCCGATGGCGCTGATCGATCTCGTGCGCGGTGCGGCGGTGAAAGCTGCTAGAAGGGCGGCCTAATTCCCCTCCGCTCGTCCCCGCGAAAGCGGGGACCCAGAGCGATGAACTGAAGAGCAAATGACTCTGGATTCCCGCTTGCGCGGGAATGAGCGGAGTAGTCGAGCGGTTCGGAAAATGCCGGCGGTACGATGAATTCGTGCACTTACGTCATGCGCTTCGCCGCCGATGAGGCGACCGCCAAGCGCGTCAGCGATCTTCTGTTCGAGCAACTCGATCCCGACGAGGCGGCGACATCGGCGTTCGAGGGGCCGGCCGGCTGGCTCGTCGAAGTTCATCTCGCGCACGACCCCGACCGCGCACGGCTGACAGAACTCGTGCGGCAAGTGGCAGGGTCAGGCGCAGACCCCGAATTTTTGCAAGTCGAAGAGAAAGACTGGGTCGCGGCGAGTCTGGCAGGTCTGGCGCCGGTGCCGGTCGGCCGTTTCGTGGTGCATGGTTCGCATGACCGCGCGCGCGTGAAGCCGAACGAGATCGGGATCGAGATCGAGGCCGCACTCGCTTTCGGCACCGGCCATCACGGCACCACGCAAGGCTGCCTCGCGGCCATCGACCGTGCGTTGAAGGTGCGCGCGCCGCGGCGCGTGCTCGATATCGGCACCGGCACGGGCGTGCTGGCGATTGCCATTGCTACTGCGGCGAAGCGCAAGGTGGTGGCGGGCGAAATCGATCCACGCTCGGTTGAGGCAACGAAGGCGAACGCGCGCCTGAACCGGGCCGGCAATCTCGTGCTGACGGTGCGGGCCGACGGCGTACAGCACGCGGCGATCCGTGCGGGCGCGCCCTATGACTTCGTGGTGGCGAATATTCTGCTGTCGCCGCTGAAGCGGCTGGCGCGTCCGGTGCGGGTGCTGCTGGCGCGTCGCGCGACGGTGGTGCTCTCGGGCCTCATGCCCGAGCAGGAAAACGCGGCGCGTGCCGCCTGGTGCGCACAGGGCCTCGTGCTGCGCCGCCGGCAGGTCATCGACAACTGGGTGACGCTGACGCTCGGCCGGTAGTGAAACGAAACGCCCCGGCAGCGGGGCTGCCGGGGCGCAAAATTGAGGCCGTTTGCCGATTACTTGACGAAGGGAAGCTTGTTCGCATCCCGATAGTTCGCGAAGAAGCCGCTCTCGCGCAGCACGTCCGCCGGAATGAGGTGGAGGTGCATGCGGATCTCGCGCTCGGCCTGGCGCATACGCGCCTCGATCAGGGCGTCCCACAGGCGCGCCCAGATGCTCTTGGTCGCGGCGTTGCGGGGCGTTGCAGAGGCAACGGTGGCAGCGGCGCTGCGCATTTCATAAGTTAGTGCGTTCATGGGGTGTCTCCTTCTGGAAGGGGGCGATCCGGGACACCCTCCCGGGCCAATCGACTCTCTTCACGAGAAGGAACTTAGTGTGTTGCGTTGCAAAATAAATAGGTCAGCAGGCATGTCTCACCTGCAATCTCTGCATGCGAATCAATAGCTTGGTAACACCTTCGTCATTTTTGCGTCGCAAACAGCCGGGTCCGGCCTGAAAGCCCCGTCAATGGCGCGCTTTCAGGTGCGCGCTT
>JAICQA010000195.1 GCA_025929595.1 Xanthobacteraceae bacterium | reverse complement strand
AGCGTGACGACGAGATCGGCGAGCGATATCTCGTAATTCTCAAGTCCCGTCCGCTCCCGTCCGAACAGGATGCCGGTCGTTTCGCCCGCTGCGATACGCGGCTGAAGCCTGCGGGCGGCCTCCTCGGCGTCGATGACCGTCTTCTGCTGGCCGTGTTCGCGCGCGGTGGTTGCGAGCAGCAGCGTGCAATCGGCGATCGCATCTTCCGTCTTGTCATAGACGCGCGCGCCCTCGATTACGCGGTCGGCGCCCGAAGCAGAACGCACCGCCTGCAGGTTCGGCCAGCCGTCGCGCGGACGCACGAGCCGCAGGTCGGTGAGCCCGAAATTCCCCATCGCGCGCGCCGCGGCGCCGATGTTCTCGCCCATCTGCGGCTCGACCAGGATGATGGCCGGGCCGCCGAAGGCGGGCCATTCACGTGTCTTGTCGGTGCCGGCGCCGGGCATTCTGTACTCCTCGGCTGCGGCCTGTGCCGCAGCCGCCCGTGCGCGTCAAGTTGGGCAAAGCACCCGCCGCAGCCTTTCTCATCGGGGGCACGTTTGCTATAGGCCTGCCGTCGCCGCCCGGCGGCCCACTCCCACCAATCCGAAAGAACCGCAAGATGGCGAAGATTAAGGTCGCGAACCCGGTCGTTGAAATGGACGGCGACGAGATGACCCGCATCATCTGGCAGCTCATCAAGGACAAGCTGATCCACCCCTATCTCGACATCGAGCTGCTCTACTACGACCTCGGCATCGAGAAGCGCGACGAGACCGACGACCAGATCACCATCGACGCGGCGGAAATGACCAGGAAGGTCGGGGTCGCGGTGAAATGCGCGACCATCACGCCAGACGAAGCGCGCGTGAAGGAATTCAGCCTCAAGAAGATGTGGCGCTCGCCGAACGGCACCATCCGCAACATCCTCGGCGGTGTCATCTTCCGCGAACCGATCATCTGCAAGAACGTGCCGCGCCTCGTGCCGGGCTGGACCAAGCCGATCATCATCGGCCGCCACGCCTTCGGCGATCAATACCGCGCCACCGATTTCAGGTTTCCCGGCAAGGGCAAGCTCACGATCAAGTTCGTCGGCGACGACGGCCAGACGATCGAGCATGAGGTCTTCCAGGCGCCGGGCTCGGGTGTGACGATGGCGATGTATAATCTCGATGAGTCGATCGGCGATTTCGCCCGCGCGTCGATGAACTACGCGCTGAATCGCGGCTACCCCCTCTATCTCTCCACCAAGAACACGATCCTGAAAGCCTACGACGGTCGCTTCAAGGACATCTTCCAGGACATCTATGACCGCGAGTTCAAGGCCGAGTTCGAGAAGAAAAGGATCACCTACGAACATCGCCTGATCGACGACATGGTCGCGGCGGCACTCAAGTGGTCGGGCGGTTATGTCTGGGCGTGCAAGAACTATGACGGCGACGTGCAGTCCGACACGGTCGCCCAGGGCTTCGGCTCGCTCGGCCTGATGACCTCCGTGCTGATGACGCCGGACGGCAAGGTCGTCGAGGCCGAGGCCGCGCACGGCACGGTCACGCGCCATTTCCGCGAGCACCAGAAGGGCAAGGAGACCTCGACCAACTCCATCGCCTCGATCTTTGCGTGGACGCGCGGTCTCGCGCATCGCGCCAAGCTCGACAACAACACACAACTCGCAAGCTTCGCAGGCACGCTCGAACGCGTTTGCGTGCAGACGGTCGAAGCCGGTCACATGACGAAGGATCTCGCGCTCCTCGTCGGTGCCGATCAGCCCTGGCTTTCGACCAAGGGCTTCCTCGACAAACTGGACGAGAACCTGAAGAAGGCGATGGCATAACGTCGCCCTTTCCGCGCCCCATTCGCCCGGTGTGCTGTGCGGCAGGGAGAACGCATGGGCCGCAAATTGAAGATCGCCGCCGATTGTTTTTTTATGGATCGGAAATTCGAACGTCTTCGCTCCCGCACCGATCAGCCGAACCGAGCTGCTCGCCCATCGCGGCGTGCATCAGACCTTTTCAACCGAGGGAGTGGCGAGCGACACCTGCACCGCATCGCGCATTCACCCGCCGACGCACGGACTGATTGAGAACACCATCGCGTCGATGCGGGCGGCCTTTGAGGCCGGCGCCACCTTTGTCGAGTTCGATGTGCATCCAACGACGGACGGCCACTTCGCCGTCTTCCACGATTGGACCGTTGATTGCCGCACAAACGGAAGCGGCGTCACGCGCGAAAAATCGCTCGCCGAACTGAAGTCTCTCGATATCAACTATCGCTATACGGCGGACGGCGGCAAGACCTTCCCGCTGCGCGGCAAGGGTGTCGGCCTGATGCCGTCACTCGATGAAGTACTCTCTACGTTCCCCGACGGCAGGTTTTTCATCCATGTGAAGAGCCGTGACGCGAACGAAGGCAGACGGCTTGCGGATATCCTTTCGCGCCTGAGTGCCGAACAACGCGGTCGTCTGGTCGTCTACGGCGCAAGCGAGCCGCTCGACGCGCTGAAGGCCGCCCTGGCCGATCAGCGCATTGCGAGCCGGGGCAATCTCGTGAACTGTTTGTTGCGCTACGCGGCCCTCGGCTGGTCCGGCTATGTGCCCGATAGTTGCCGAGGCGGCGCGATGTTCGTGCCGAGCAATATCGCGCCGTTTCTGTGGGGCTGGCCCAACCGCCTGGCTGCGCGCCTCTCGGCAGCGGATACAAAGCTCGTCATGGTCGGTCCCTATTCGGGCGGCGACTTCTCCACCGGTATCGACAGCGAGCCGGCGCTACGCGCGCTGCCCGCAAACCTGCCCGCGATCATCTGGACAAACCGGATTGAACTGATCGGGCCGATGATGAAGCCCTAGCGCTCAGCCACGCAATTCGGCCTCGACGGCCGCGAGCGCCGCGTCGGCCTTGGAGCCGTCCGGACCGCCGGCCTGCGCCATGTCGGGCCGCCCGCCGCCGCCTTTGCCGCCGAGTGCTTCAGCCGCCTTTTTCACGAGGTCGACCGCGCTGAAACGCTTGGTCAGGTCGTCGGTCACACCGACGACGATGCCCGCCTTGCCCTCTTCGTTGACCGTAACGAGCGCCACGACGCCCGACTTGATCTGTTTCTTGCCTTCGTCGGCGAGGCTCTTGAGATCCTTCATGTCGATGCCCGACACCGACCGCGCGAGCAGTTTGATGCCCTGCACGTCACGTACGCCTTCCGCCGCTGCGCCGCTGCTCGCGGCACCGCCGCCCATCGCGAGCTTCTTTTTGGCCTCGGTGAGTTCGCGCTCAAGACGACGGCGTTCTTCCACCAGTTGCTCGACGCGAGTATCGAGTTCGCCGACGGGAACCTTCAGAAGCCCCGCGATGCCATGCAGCTTGCGGCTCTCGTCAGCGAGATACTTGCGCGCGGCATCGCCGGTCATGGCTTCGATGCGCCGCACGCCGGCCGCAACACCGCTATCGGAGAGTCCCGACACGATGCCGATGTCGCCGGTGCGGCGCACATGCGTGCCGCCGCAGAGCTCGACCGACCAGCCAAGCGTGTTGCCGCCGACCTGTTGAGGATCGACTTGGCCCATGGCGACCACGCGCACTTCATCACCGTATTTTTCGCCGAACAGCGCACGGGCACCCGAAGCGCGGGCCTCGTCGATCGCCATGACGCGCGTCGTCACCGGTGAATTTTGCAGGACAAACTCGTTCGCGATGGCCTCGACCTTCTCCATTTCCTCGGCGGTGACCGGCTTGGGGTGCGAGAAGTCAAAACGCAACCGGTCGGGCGCGACGAGCGAGCCTTTCTGCGCGACGTGACCGCCCAGCACCTGCCGCAACGCCTCGTGCAGGAGATGCGTCGCGGAGTGATTGCGCCGGATGCGAGAGCGCCGGTCGTGATCCACTTTCAGCGCAAGGGCGAGGCCGGGCGTGAGTTTCCCCGCTTCGACCTTGCCGAAATGAACGAAGAGGTCGCCGGCCTTTTTCTGCGTGTCGGTGACCCGGAAACGCACGCCGTCGGCTTCAAGCACGCCGGTGTCGCCGATCTGACCGCCGGATTCCGCATAGAACGGCGTCTGGTTGAGAACGACCGTACCCTCGTCGCCCTTCTCGAGCGCAGCGACTTCCGCGCCGCCCATCACCAGCGCCTTCACGACCCCTTCGGCCTCTTCCGTTTCGTAACCGAGAAACTCGGTCGCGCCGGCCTTCTCCTTCAGACCGAACCAGACCGTCTCAGTCGCCGCTTCGCCCGACCCCGCCCAGGCAGCCCGCGCTTTCTCGCGCTGCTGCTCCATCGAGCGCTGGAATGCGTCGGTGTCGACCGAAATGCCGCGCGGCTTCAGCGCGTCCTGCGTCAGGTCGAGCGGAAAGCCGTAGGTGTCGTAGAGCGTGAACGCCGTCTCGCCCCTGAGCTTGTCGCCCTGCTTCAGGCCGCGGCTCTCGTCGTCGAGAATTGCCAGACCGCGCGCGAGTGTCGTGCGGAAGCGCGTCTCTTCCAGCTTGAGCGTCTCCGTGATCAGCGACTCCGCGCGCACCAACTCCGGATACGCCTGACCCATCTCACGCACGAGCACGGGCACGAGCCGGTGCATGAGCGGATCCTTCGCGCCGAGCAACTGCGCATGGCGCATCGCGCGGCGCATGATCCGGCGCAGCACATAACCGCGGCCCTCGTTCGAAGGTAGAACGCCGTCGGCGACAAGGAAAGAAGACGCGCGCAGATGGTCGGCAATCACGCGATGACTCGCCTTGTGTTCGCCCTCGGCTGCGACGCCGGTCGCATCGACGCTCGCCCGGATCAGCGCGCGAAAAAGATCGATCTCGTAATTGTCGTGCGTGCCTTGCAGGACTGCCGCTATGCGCTCGAGTCCCATGCCGGTGTCGATCGACGGCTTCGGCAGATCGACTCGCCCGCCGCCCGGCAACTGCTCGTACTGCATGAAGACCAGGTTCCAGATCTCGATGAAGCGATCGAGATCGGCACCTTCGGAGCCCGGAGGTCCGCCCGGAATATGCGCGCCGTGATCGTAGAAAATCTCGGAGCACGGGCCGCACGGGCCGGTGTCGCCCATCGCCCAGAAATTGTCGGAGCCCGCGATACGGATGATGCGGCTCTCCGGCAGACCCGCGATCTTCTTCCAGAGATTGAAGGCATCGTCGTCGTCGATGTAGACGGTCGCGAGCAGCCGATCCTTCGGCAGTTCGAACACCTCGGTGACCAGCCGCCAGCAATGCTCGATCGCAACGTCCTTGAAATAGTCGCCGAACGAGAAATTGCCGAGCATCTCGAAGAAGGTGTGATGCCGCGCGGTATAGCCGACATTGTCGAGGTCGTTGTGCTTGCCGCCTGCGCGTACGCATTTCTGCGAGGTGACCGCGCGGTTGTATGGCCGCTTTTCGACCCCGGTGAAGACATTCTTGAACTGCACCATGCCCGCATTGGTGAACATGAGCGTCGGGTCGTTGCGCGGGACAAGCGGCGACGACGGCACGACCTGGTGCCGATGCTTCGCGAAATAGTCGAGAAAGGTCGACCGGATTTCGTTGACGCCGCTCATAACACTCCGGACCGCT
>JAICQA010000093.1 GCA_025929595.1 Xanthobacteraceae bacterium | reverse complement strand
GATGACGACGGGGAAACCACCGAGTCGCGCCTTGAGGCGATAGACGCGGTCGTAGTCGAGCGGAGGACTGTCGCGGTTCTCGCGCGGCGACAGGCCCTGCAGCCAGGCCTTGCGGGCGTGAACGATGAGCAGATCGGCGCCGGCCGCGATCACGTGATCGACAAAACGGTCGAGCGATTCCTCGATGTCCTGATCGTCAATGCCGAGGCGGCACTTCACCGTCACCGGCACATTCACGGCGGCCTTCATGGCAGCGATGCCATCCGCCACACGCGCGGGCTCCGCCATCAGGCAGGCGCCGAAGCGGCCGTTCTGCACGCGGTCGGACGGACAGCCAACGTTGAGATTGATCTCGTCATAGCCGAGATCGGCCCCGATCCTTGCCGCAAGCGCGAGCTCGCGCGGCTCGCACCCGCCAAGCTGCAACGCGACCGGATGCTCGGCCGGATCGAAACCCATCAGCCGCGCCCGGTCGCCATGGATCACCGCGCCGGTCGTCAGCATCTCGGTATAGAGCAGCGCGTGACGCGTCATGAGGCGGTGGAAGAATCGGCAATGCCGGTCCGTCCAGTCCATCATCGGTGCGACGCAGAAGCGATGGGCTTTGGCGTTCATCGGCGGGCTTATAGCCGCCCGAGCCAGCGATGCACAGGCCGCAAAGGAACCGCCGTCAGGCAGACTTGGCCGAGGCCAGGCCGAGCACGTTTGGCTTTTCCAGCCGTTCACCAAATACGCGGCCGATCAGCACCAGCAATGGGCCGGACATGGACTCACCAGCGAGCCGCTCCGGCATCTGGCCGATCGTCGAGACGATCCGCTGCTCGTTCCGGCGTGTGGCCTGCGCAACGGCGACCGCCGGCGTTGACGGCGAGAGCCCGTGCGCGAGGGCATGCCCCATAAACTCCTTCAGCGTCTTGCCCGGCATATAGACCGCGGTCGTTGTCGCCGGATCGGCGATGCTCGGCCAGTCAATGTCCGCCGGCAGACCGCCGTCCCTGGCGTGGCCGGTGACGAACTGAACACGGCGCGCGTGGTCACGGTGCGTGAGCGAGACGCCGAGGCGAGCGGCCGCTCCCTGTGCGGCGGAAATGCCCGGCACGACTTCAACCGGAATGCCGGCCTGCTCGCAGACGGCGACCTCCTCGCCTGCGCGGCCGAAGATCAGCGGGTCGCCCCCCTTCAGCCGCACCACGCGCTTGCCGGCGCGGGCGAGCGTGAGCATCAGGTCGTTGATCTCCTCCTGCTTGCAGGAAGGCCCGCGGCCGGTCTTGCCGACCAGCATTTTCTTCGCCTCGCGCCGGGCGAAGTCAAGAACCTGCGGCGATACCAGATCGTCGACCAGGATCACGTCGGCAGACTGCAGCGCGCGCACGGCGCGGAGCGTGAGCAGTTCCGGATCGCCGGGACCGGCGCCGACGAGCGTTACCGAGCCCTTGTCCACGCGCGTGCCCTCGTCACGCGTCCGTCCCACAAGATCCCGGAAATCTTCGCGGCTTGGTTCGCGGTTCGGTTCCGCCACCGCGCGCACGGTGAAGAGCTGCCAGAAGCGCCGCCGGCCTGCGAAAGAAAGTCCGGACGCCTGCACCTCCGAACGCCAACGCTTCGCGGCCTCCGCCCAGCGCATGAAACCCTGCGGAATCATCGCCTCGATGCGCGCGCGGATCGCCTGCCCGAAGACGGGTGCGGCGCCATCCGTTGAGATGCCAATGACGAGCGGCGAGCGATTGACGATCGAGCCGAAGGCGAAGTCGCAATAGGCGGGCTTGTCGACCACATTCACCGGCACGCCGGCTGCGCGCGCGGTGGAGGCGAAGCGCGCGGCTTCCTCCTCGTGCTCGAATGCGCCGACGGCGATGGCAATGTCTGCAAAATCCCTCTCCGACCACGCGCGCGCATTCACAACGATCTGCCCGCCCGGCGCCTCGGCCACGACCGATCTGATTTCTTCGCTGGCGTCGACGGCGAAAACATCCACCGTCGCGCCAGTCGCGGACAGGAGTTCTGCCTTCCATGCGGCTGCGGCCGAACCGCCCGCGACGAGCGCGCGCTTGCCATCGAGCGTGAAGAAGAGCGGCAGGCGCGCCAGCCGCCCCATGCGCGGCGGGCGGAGTTCAGACGGTATGCGCGACACGCTCATGGGCGATGATCCTTCTCAGATCGGGCAGGCAGGAGCCGCAGTTGGTTCCGGCTTTCAGCAGCTTGCCGATGGCGTCGGTGTGGGCGGCACCACGGCTTGCGATGGCGTCACGAATGGCTGCGAGGCCGACTCCGAAACATGCGCAGACGAGCGGGCCGACGTCCGCCGAGCTGTCGGCCTGACGGCCCGACAAGACGGCGCGGCGCTCGGCGCTGCCAAGCAAACTCGCGGTAAGGAGTCCCTTCACCGCATTCCAGTGGGGCGGCGTTTCGCGCGGGCCAATGAAGAGGCAAAGGTCGAGCGCGTCGTCGGCGAAGGCGGCAACGCGATAGATGCCGCGTGGCCCATCAATATATTCAGCGAGGTCGGTGCCCGGCGCCAGCAACTCTCGCAGGCGCGCGCGCCATTCCACCGGGCCGTCGTTGCTCGCGACCAGAAAGCCGCAACCGCCTTCCAACGTCACGCGCGACCACCAGACATCACGCGGCAACGATATCTCGCGCCGTGCCAGCATAAATCCGCGACAGGCAAAGGAGACAGGCTCGATTGATGCCGGCGTCGCCTTCAGTTCGGGCTGGCCGGAGAAGGGGTCGACATTGGCCGCAACGAGATCGCCGACCCGGGCGCTCGATGCCGTCGCATCGCTCCAATGGATCGGAATAAAGAGCGAGCCGGGTCGCTGTGCATCGGTGATCCGCACACGGAAGGTTCCGGCGCCGTGCGCAGAGGTCACGCGAGCGAAGCCTTCGTTCTCCAAAGCGGTCGCGGCGGCGTCTACGGGGTGCACTTCGACAAAGGGCTCTGGCGAATGACCGCCGAGGCGCGGACTTAGACCCGAGCGCGTCATACTGTGCCACTGGTCGCGGCTGCGGCCGGTGTTCAGGCGAAACGGGAATTGCGCTGACGTCCGCTCCGCAGGCGCGGGCATCTCCGGCGCGACGAAGCGGGCCTTTCGATCCGGCGTGAAAAATCCGCCGCCGGCGAACCATCGCTCGACCGGCCTACCCTCGCCTTTACGTAGCGGCCACTGCACGGGCGCGAGCGAGGCGTATGCCTCATCCGCAATTTCGCTCAACGCACCGATATCGAAATCCCGCGCGCCGTCGTTCTCGAAGGCCGACAGCGCGGCGTGTTCCCGAAAGACACTGGCAGGCGACGTGTAGGAAAAGGCGTCCTCATAGCCCATCCGCCGCGCAACCTGCGTGACGATCCACCAATCGGGCTTTGCCTCGCCGGGCAACGGGAGAAATGCGCGTTGGCGTGAGATGCGCCGTTCGGAATTCGTGACCGTGCCGTCTTTTTCACCCCATGCGGCCGCGGGAAGCAGAACATCGGCGCCGGCCTCGACCGTATCGTTGCTGCGAACATTCTCGGAGATCACCAGGAGGTCGAGGCGCGAGAGCGCCGCGCGCACCGCGCCGGCACGCGGCAGCGACACGGCGGGGTTCGTGGCCATGACCCAAAGCGCCTTGATCGCGCCGCGTTCGATCGCGTCGAACATCTCGACGGCTTTCAGCCCTTCGCGCCACGCCATGCGCGGCGCGTTCCAGAAGCGGCCGACGCGGTCGATGTCGTCCGGCGTGAAGTACATATGCGCGGCGAGCTGGTTGGCGAGGCCGCCGACCTCGCGGCCGCCCATCGCATTCGGCTGGCCGGTGAGCGAGAACGGTCCCATGCCGGGCCGGCCGATGCGGCCGGTGGCGAGATGGCAGTTGATGATCGCATTCGCCTTGTCGGTGCCCTGCGCCGATTGGTTCACGCCCTGCGAAAAGCAGGTGAGCGCACGCCCGGTTTCCCGGAAAAGCTCGTAGAAGCGGCGCACGTCATCCACGGCAATTCCGGCTTTGGCGGCGACGGATTGCAAAGAGGGCGCGATCGCGCGCGCGCGTTCCAGTGCCGCCTCGAAGCCGATCGTGTGTTTCGCAATGTATTCGCGATCGAGCGCGGCGTGCTCGGCGAGGTGAACCAGCAAACCGCTGAACAGCGCCGTGTCCATGCCCGGCGCGACAGGAAGAAACAGGTCGGCGCTCTCGGCCGTCGCGGTGCGGCGCGGGTCGATGACGACAAGTTTCGCGCCGCGCTCCGCCTTGTTGCACAGCATTCGCTGATAGAGGATCGGATGGCACCAGGCGGCGTTGGAGCCGACCAGCACGATCAGGTCCGCCGTGTCGATGTCTTCATAGTTGCCCGGCACCGTATCGGAGCCGAAAGCGCGGCGATGGCCGGCCACCGACGACGCCATGCAGAGGCGTGAGTTGGTGTCGACATTCGCCGAGCCGATGAAGCCCTTCATCAGCTTGTTGGCGACGTAATAGTCCTCGGTCAGCAATTGGCCGGAGAGATAGAACGCGACCGAGTCCGGTCCGTATTTCTCGATGACGCCGCGCAAGCCGTACGCCACCCGGTCGAGCGCCACGTCCCAACCGGCCGGCTGCAAAGCGCCGGCTTCATCGCGAACGAGCGGATTGAGCAGCCGGCGTTCGAGCGCGAGCGTTTCCCCGAGCGCAGTGCCCTTCGAGCACAGACGTCCAAAATTGGCGGGGTGATCGGGATCGCCGCCGATATCGAGCGCGCCGCTGCCGGTACGCGCGAGCACGCCGCAACCCACGCCGCAATAGGGACAGGTCGTGCGCACCTCGTTCGCAACGGGTCCGAGACTGGTCATGACAATTCCGTCCCCTCAATAGACGTCGGCCTGGAAGCGGCCGGTCTTTTTCAACGTGAGAAGGAAGCTGGCGGCAGCATCATGCGACTTGCCGCCATGCGCGGCGATCACATCGACGAGCGCGGTCTCGACGTCCTTCGCCATGCGCCGGGCGTCGCCGCAGATATAGAAGTGCGCGCCCGCCTCCAGCCAGCGCCAGAGCTCGGCGCCCTCCTCGCGCATGCGCGTCTGCACATAGATTTTATCGGAGCCGTCGCGCGACCAGGCGAGCGTAAGGCGCGATAGCACGCCGGCGGCTTTCATGCCGGCGAGTTCGTCCTCGTAGAAGAAGTCGAAGGACTGGCGCTGATGACCGAAGAAGAGCCAGTTTTTGCCCGGTGCCTTCGTCGCCATCCGCTCCTGCAGGAAGGCGCGGAACGGCGCGATGCCGGTGCCGGGACCGACCATGACGATCGGCACGGACGGGTCCGCAGGCAGCGCAAAATTGTGCGCGCGCTGGACATACATGCGGATCGGCTCGCCGGGTTGTGCGCGCTCGCCGAGAAACGTCGAGGCAACGCCGAGCCGCGTCCGCTTGTCGATGTCGTAGCGCACGACATCGACCGTCGTCGAAAGACGGTCGGCCTCGATGCGCGGGCTTGAGGAAATGGAATAGAGGCGCGGCTGGAGCGGCTCGAGCGCTTCAACAAACGCCTCCGGATCGGGCGCCAGTGGCGCGAATTTTTCGAGCGCGGCCAGCACGTCGAGCGTCGCCGCGTCGCCGTCGGGGTCCTCCCCGGTGGCAAGAGCCCGTGCCTTCTTGCGGCGTCCGCCGCCGGCGATCCACGAGATGAACTCGAACAGCGAATCGGGTGCCGGCGAAAGCGAGACGTCACGCGCCACGATATCCTGTAGCCGCCGACCGCCGATGAGGCAGTCGGGCGACGCGCCGATTGCGGCAATGACCGCATTCACGAGAGCCGCGTCGTTCTCCGGAAAAACACCGAAAGAGTCGCCCACGACGTAGTCGAGCCCGCTTCCCGCCAGATCGAACTCAATATGATGCGTCTCCTTTTCCGAGCCGGGCTTGTTGAGCCGACGACGCGCAAGAAACCTGGCTGTGACCGGATTGTCGCGTGAGCGGCCGGGCGCGGCTGGCGCATTCGGAGTTTCTGCGGCAACAGCCGACATAGCGGACGCCGTTCCCGTAGGCGCGGCATCCAGTTCCTCGTGCAGCTTCTTCAGCATGCGGGCGGTTTCCTTGCCGCCCGGCACGCAGAGATTGAGCCGCGCTTCTTTCCTGCCGAAAATCGCAGCGGAATAGTCGCGACAATTGTAACCGCACTGGCCGCAGTCCTGCTGCGCCATCGCCGCCATCATGCGCTGTCGGAGCGGCCTGCCTTCGGCTACTTGCATGCGGTCAGCGATCGCCATGGTCTGGTCGTGCCACGGCTCGCTTTCATCCTCTTCTTCAGCGGGCCCCGCCTCGCCGCCGAGTAAGGCTGCCGCCTGCCCGGGCGAAAGCGGCGTCGGACCCGTTCCATCCAGCGCGACCGCGCCGGCAAAAAATCCATTGAGCCACGCGCGCTGCTCCGGCGTGAACGGCGCGCTCTCGGGCACCAGCGTCAACAGCGGCGGCGGCATGTTCCTGGTCATGCGACCGACTCCATTTCGCAGAGCGCCCTCAGCGCTTCCACTTCGTGCCGCCGCGTGAAGGCTAGAAAGCTTTCGTCGGCGGACGCGCGATGCGCGAGATAGGTTTGCAGCAGGCGTTCGACCGTCTGCGGCGCGTCCTCCGCCTTCACGTCGCGCCAGATTTCCCGCGCAAGGCCCGCATCGGGCCCGAAGCCGCCGCCGACGTGGACGTGATAACCTTCAACCGTGTCGTCCTCGGACACCGCCACGCGGCAGGCGATCAGGCCGATGTCGCCGATATAATGCTGCGCGCAGGAGTGGTGGCAGCCGGTGAGATGGATATTCACCGGGCCGTCAAGCTGCACGCGCTCTTCGCACCAGCGCGCTATTTCTTCGGCATGCAGCTTGGTGTTTGCGGCAGCGAACCGGCAGCCGACATTGCCGGTGCAAGCGACGAGGCCGGCGCGGATCGACGTGGCCGTCGTGGCGAGGCCGAGCGCTTCGATGGCTGCTTCGGCCAGCGGAACATTCCCACTCGAAACGCCCGAGATCAGCAGGTTCTGCCAGACCGTCAGGCGGATATCGCCGTCGCCGAGGTCCGCTGCGATCTTCGCGAGGCCACGCATCTGCTCGCCGGTCAGCTTGCCGACCGGCAGCAGGACGCCGATCCAGTGCAGACCTGCCTGCTTCTGCGCGTGAACGCCGATGTGTGCAGCGCGATCGAAAACAGGGCGCGGTGCGACAAATTCCGACTGGACGCGCGCGAGCGGCGCACCGAGTTTCTCCTCGACGGCCACAAGGAATTTTTCGAAGCCCCAGGCGTCGAGCACATATTTCAGCCGCGCCTTGTTGCGGTCGGTGCGGTCGCCGTTCTCGATGAATACACGCACGACCGCGTCGGCCACTGCCGTCGCCTGCTCCGGCTTCACGATGACGCCCGTGTCACGCGTGAAGTCGCGGTGGCCGGTGATGCCGCCAAGCGCGAGCCGGAAATAGATGCCGGGTTCGACACCCGCGCCTTCCCTCACCTCCACAGCCTGAAAGCCGATGTCGTTGGTGTCTTCGAGCACCGGGATGGTGCCGGCACCATCGAAAGCGACATTGAACTTGCGCGGCAGGCCGTAAAGCGAGCGGTCATTGAGAATGTGGAAATGCCACTGGCGCGCATAAGGACGTGTGTCGATCAGTTCCTGCGGATCGATGCCGGCGGTCGGCGTGCCGGTGACGTTGCGGATATTGTCGGCACCGGAGCCGCGCGAGCAGAGTCCGAGGTCCTGCACTCCTTCGAGCACAGCCACGGCATTCTTCGCCTCGATCTCGCGAATCTGGAGATTGGCGCGGGTCGTGACGTGCGAATACGCGCCGCCATAGCGCTCGGCGAGATCGGCGAGTCCCGCAAATTGCCAATGTGTAAGAATACCGTTCGCGATGCGCAGCCGGCACATATAAGAGTTCTGCGTCGGCGCGACATAAAACAGCCCGTAATAGCGCCAACGGAAATTGTCGGCGGCCTTTGGATATTCGTTCCTCTCGCCCTGTTCCTTCAGCCGGCCATAGGCGTCGAAGGGATGCTCCTCGCGCTTGACCTTCTCCTGATCCGCGAGCTTGCCGCCTTCGGCGAGCACACGGTTTTGCGCCTTGATGTGGGTGCCGTCCGGGCCGGACGGTTCAGCCGACGCGCCGTGTGCGCCGGCGCCGCGCGCCGCGCGCGCGGCGTTGAGGCCGGACATGAAGCCCTCAAGATAGCGCTTCTGATCGAGGGTGAAATCCGCGGCCATGATTGTCTCACGCCGCCATGCGTTCAGCGGCCGCGCAGCCGAAGGCTAGATCGTCGCGAAACTTCTCAACCGGCGCGCCCGAGCGGATGAGGTCGAGATACCAGGGGCCGTCGCCCGTATCGCCGAACAGAACTGCTCCGGCGAGGCGGCCGTCACGGATCACAAGCTTGCGGTAGAGGCCGATGCCGGGATCGGAGAGCAGGATCGATTCCGTTCCTTCGATGCCGTGGAAATCCCCGACTGAATAGAGGCTGATCCCGGTGACCTTCAGGCTCACGCCGCCTTGAACGGGACGGAAGGCCGCCGGCTGTCCGGCGAGCGTGCGCGCCGCCACTTCGGCCATGTCATAGAGCGGCGCAACGAAACCGTAGCAGACATCGTTGTGCTGCACACATTCGCCGATCGCCAGAATATTCTCGTCCGAGGTGAGCATCCGGTCGTCGACGACGATGCCGCGTTCGACATGCAGGCGCGCGTCGGTCGCGATGCGTGTTTCGGGACGAATGCCCGTCGCCATCACGACCAGATCGGCCGGATAAATCGTGCCGTCGTCGAGCAGGACGGCCTCGACGCGCCGATGACCGAGAATGGCCGTGGTTTGTGCGCGGCAGTGAACCGTGATGCCGCGCCGTTCGAGCGTATGTTGCAATAGCCGGCCGGCCGCCGGGTCGAGTTGAAGCTCCATCAGGTGGCCCATCAGGTGGAGCACCGTGACATCCGCGCCGCGCGTCCGCAGCGCGGCCG
>JAICQA010000155.1 GCA_025929595.1 Xanthobacteraceae bacterium | reverse complement strand
TGCGGCAACCGGCGGCGAGGCGCCAGCGAAGCGGCCGACCACGCTCTCGCCGCGCTCGGTGGAGCGGCTCCTGAAGATCGAGGAGTTGCTGCGCAGCGCGCCGCCGCTGCCCGGCCGGCCGTCGCCCGTCGCCTCGCAGCCCGGGCGGCGTGCCGCGACGGAGCCCGCAACGCGGTAGTCGTCGTTGCCGATTCACGGCGCCATATACCGCGACGCGGAATCCGATTATCTATCAGCTGCCCGCCTGGAGAGACACGTCGTGCGCGCGTTTTTCGTCATTGTCGCCTTCATCGTCGGCACGCTGTCGGGCCTCGGCCTCACTTATCTGGCGTCGGCGCGCAGCAACGGTTTTGGCGCGGTGACGGTCGGCGCGTGGTCGGTATGGCCGCGCTCGGGTACCGCCGACGCCGACCCCTATGCGCGCGCCGCCTTCGCCCGCGCCGGCGAATTGCCGCTCGAGCGCGCCGACGGACTGCTGTTCGAGGCCGCCAGCACCGACAACGGCACGCCGCTCGACGGCCGCTGCGCGACGCGCATCGAGGGCCGCATGCCGCAGGCGCGCTACTGGACGCTCACCGTCTATGACGCGCGCGGCCGGCTGATCGACAACCCCGCCGAGCGCTACGCCTTCAACAGCACCGAGATCGTCTGGCGGCAGGACGGCAGCTTCCTCGTCACCGCAGCACCACGCGCGCGCGCCGGCAACTGGCTGCCGACCGGCGGACGCGACCGCATCGTGCTCGTGATCCGGCTGTACGACGCGCCGATCGGGATCGCGAGCCGCACCGGCGAGCCGCTGGAGATGCCGCGCGTGACGCAGGCGGAGTGCCCGGCATGAAGATCGACCCGCTGCCGGTCGCCGTCGGGCTCGTGCTCGGCGGGCTCGTGCATCTGACGACGGTGCTTGCGATGCCGCGCCTGGCGCTTGAGGACGCGCATGCGCGCATCGAGCGCGTCGGTCCCGCGAACGAGGTGCATCTCATCCCCTCGCCGACGCCGTTCGAGGCCGTGCTGCCGCGGCTCGACCCTTCCTTTGCGCATGCCGTCTGCCGCTACGACCTGCGCGACGAGCCGCTGCGCGTGACGATCCCGCTCGCGTCGGACTATATGTCGGTGTCCTTCTACACGCGGCACGGCATGCCCTTTTACGCCCTCAACGACCGCGCGGCGGCGCAGCGCGTGATCGACCTCCAGCTCATGACGCCGGACCAGCGCGCGGCACTGCCGCGCGACGAGGAGATCACCGCCGCCGACCGGCTGATCGTGGAGTCGCCGTCGGAAGAAGGAATCGTGCTGGTGCGCGCGTTCGTGCGCGAAAAGGGCTTGCAGGACGCGATCGAAGCGCGGCTGCGGGAAGCAAAGTGCGGGCCGGTGGGGTGAAGTCAGCGGTCACCAAAATCAATGTCTGGCGTAGGCCGGGTTGAGCGCAGCGAAACCCTCGACGACTTGACCAATTCGCAAGCTCACGCGGCGCAATAGGCTTCGCTATTGCGCCCTACCGCCTTCGGATTAGCATTCCCTCACCGGGCGGCTCTCCGCAACTTCGCCGCGAGAGCCCGCTCGTAACAGGGGTGGCTTTCCATGTTTTCCTCAGGGCTTCGTTTCGCCGCGCTTGCCGCGGCGGCTTTTATGATGTGCGCAGCCGCGGCGTCCACTGCATCGGCGCAGAAAGCCGTAACCAGCTTTGACGCGGCGTCTGCCAGCGGCGCCTACAAGTTTGCGACCACGACCAGCAAGACGCTCGGTGAGCTCGCGAAAGGCGTGCCGGGACAACCCGCCGAGATCGTCGGCCATCTTTTCCTGCCCAAAGGCGATGAGAAAGTACCAGCCGTCATCCTCGTGCACGGCTCGGGCGGCATCTACAGCGCGATGACCGACTACTGGCCGAAGCAGTTCAACGCCGCCGGCATCGCGGTCTTTTCCCTCGACACGTTCGGCCCGCGCGGGGTCAAGAGCACGGCGGAGGACCAGACGCTGGTGCCGTTCGCGGCCGACATCAACGACGCGTTCTCGGCGCTGAAGGTCCTCGCCTCGCATCCGCGCATCGACGCCAAGCGCATCGCGGTGATGGGCTTCTCGCGCGGCGGCACGACCGCGTGGCGTACCGCCGTGCAGCGCGTCAACGGCTGGATGAAGCTGCCGGACGGCCTGCGTTTTGCCGCTCACATTCCCGTCTATGCCGGCGGCTGCAACGGCCTGCTCCGCTTCGCGCCGAAGGCCGGTGTGTTCGGCAAAGCACCGATGCTCTGGATCCACGGCGACGCGGACGATTACACGCCGATCGGGCCATGCCGCGAGTATTCGGCCGAGATCGGCAAGCTCGGAACGCCGGTCGAATTTGTCGCTCTCAAAGGCGCGCATCACAAATTCGATTCCGACGACACGCGTCTGCTCAAGAATGCCAACCTGGTGACGACAATTCCGAATTGTCCGTACGAATTCGACGTCGAGAGCTTCGCGATCATGGACCGTTCGAGCGGACAGCGTATCGCGGCCGACCAGATCCAGGCGGTCACGGCAAAATGCCGTGGACGCGGCGCAAGCGTGCAGGGCAACAAGGCGGCGCGCGACGCGGCGTCCAAGGCCGCCGTTACATTTTTGCGCAAAGTGTTCGCACTTGGCGGCTAGTTCGCGCACATAATTGTTTTTGCGGCGGTGCACTTTGCGCCGTCGCGCTCTTTTTACGCAGCGATCGCCGCGCTTCGCGCGAAGTCGTGAACGGCGCACGCGTTCCACGCGCCACACTCTTGTCATGGAACCCGTGCTAGGTTCCCTCATCGCAGGACGGGGACGGACGATCGCTCGGCGGGGGCTCTTGGTCCGCCGCAAAAGTCGATGGAGGCGTCGATGACCGACACGGTCCATGAATTCCGGGAGCGCGCCGCGCGCGAACTGAAGGCGGCGCGGCAGGCGAAGTCCGAGCCGGAACGGCAAACGCATCAAAGCATCGCCAATGCCTACAAGGCGCTCGCGGAAAGCGAGGCCTGGCTCGAAGGCCGCATCAAACCGATCGGCAACAAGATGGTGCTGCTCAGAAAATAGACGGGACGCCCGCCGCCGAACGTGGCGGGCGCATCGAAGCAGTTGTAATGTTCCCTCGGCGAAAGGGAGCTTGCGATGTTCTTTGCCTCGACCACCTTCACACTCATTCACACAGCGCTCAGCGTCGTCGGTATCGTCGCCGGCTTCGCTGCGGCGGCGGGATTGCTGCGCGGCGAACTGCGCAGCGGATGGACCGCGCTCTTTCTCGGCGCAACGATCGCGACCTGCGTCACGGGCTTCCTCTTCCCGTTCGACCAGTTTCTGCCGTCGCATTGGGTGGGCGTCATCTGCTCGATCTTCCTGGCAGTCGCGGTGTATGCGCTTTATGCCGCCCACCTCGCCGGGATCTGGCGGACGGTGTTCGTCGTCACAGCGATGATCTCGCTCTATCTCAACGTCTTCGTGCTGGTGGTGCAGGCATTCCGCAAAGTCCCTTTCCTGCATGCACTGGCGCCGACGGAGTCGGAGCTTCCCTTTTCCGCTGCGCAGGGCGTCGTTTTTCTGCTGTTCGTGGGACTGACGGTTGCGGCCGTGCGCGCCTTCCGCGGCCGCGCGCCATTGCCTGCCTGAAGGGCGTATTCTAGCGCCAAAGTGATCATGCCCGCCCCGGCCCACCGGGGCGAGCCCCGCTGACTTTTTCGCCCTGCCCGGCTATGGTTTGTCCGGGGGCGGCCAAAGGGATCAGACCGACCGGCTCGGGTTCGAGTCCGCCCCGTTTTCATCGGAGGAATTCTATGGAGTTTTCGCAGTCGCTTCCGCGTGCGCTGGCGTTCGGCCTCGCGGCGGTCCTATCGCTGAGCGTCGCGGTCGCACAGCCCGCCAAGCAGACGGCGAAGGAGCCGGCCAAGGCGGCCAAGTCCAAGGCCGAGGAGTTCGTCCCGCAATCCGGCCAGGCGGGCAAGGACGTGGTCTGGGTGCCGACGCCACAGGCGCTCGTCGACCGCATGCTCGACATGGCGCGGGTGACGAAGGACGACTATGTGATCGATCTCGGCTCGGGCGACGGACGCACCGTGATCACCGCCGGCAAGCGCGGCGTGAAAGCGAAAGGCATCGAGTACAACCCGGACATGGTCGCGCTGTCGAAGCGCAACGCCGAGAAGGAAGGCGTTGCCAATGTCGTCGAATTCGTGCGCGGCGATATTTTCGAGAGCAATTTTTCCGATGCTACCGTCATCACCCTCTTCCTGCTGCCGTCACTGAACGTGAAGCTGCGGCCGATCCTGCTCGACATGAAGCCCGGCACACGCGTCGTGTCGAACAGCTTCGACATGGGCGACTGGACGCCGGATGAGCAGATCCAGGCGGGCGGCGACTGCTCGGCGTGGTGCCGCGCGCATTTCTGGATCATCCCGGCGAAGGTTGAAGGCGTGTGGCAGACGCCGATTGGCGAGATGAAGCTCGAGCAAAAGTACCAGATGGTTTCGGGCACGCTTAAAATCGGCGAGGTCACCGCGCCGGTCACGGGCAAGCTCGTCGGCAGCGACATCGTCTTTACCGCCGGGCGCAACATCTTCACCGGCAAGGTGAACGGCGCGACGATGGAAGGCACCTCAACCGACTCCGGCAAGGAGTCGAAATGGACGATCAAGCGCGGCGCGAAGTAGGCGCGGCGCAAACTGAGGTGTCATTCCGGGACGCGAGCGAAGCGAGCGGGCCCGGAATCCAAACGGAGTCGCCGGTTCGTGTTGAGACACCCATGGATTCCGGGCTCGCCCGCCGTCGCTACGCTTCGGCGGGCGCCCCGGAATGACCGCTATTTGCTGACGGTACCGCCCGGCGGCGGCGCAAAGACCGGCGGCTCGACGGCGGCGACCGCCACAGGCACCGGCTGATATTCCGCTATCCGTGAAGCGAGCACCGCAATCGCGCGCTCGGCCTCGACGGCGGCGGGCGCAGGAGTCGCGACGACCAGCCGGTCGAGCGCAAGCTGATAGCCGGCGAGCCGCTCGCTGAAGCGGCGCTGCACCCAATCGACGATCATGCGGTTCTCGGCGATGCGAATGGAGGCGTGCTCGCGCTCCTCCGCCGAGACGTGCCACATCTGAGCGATCGCCTTTTCGCGGACTGCGTCCATTTCCGCCACCCGCGCGGCGATGTTGAAGAACGGCCCCGGCCGCGTGCTGTCGGCACGGACATCGGCGATCAGCTTGGCGTAGCGCGCGGTCGAGGAGCGATATTTCTCGCGCAGCAGGACGTCGGCGTAGTTCGGCGGCCACGGATGCGTGCGGCTTTCGGGCAGGATGCGCGTGCGGCGCCATTCGGCGAGCTGGCGTTCCCAGCCCTGCCGGTCGTCGGGCGGCATCAGGATGGCGTAGGCCATGTCGCGGAGCTGGCGCTCCTCGTCGGTGAAGGGCGCGGCGGAGACCGGCTCGCCGCGCAGCCAGGCCGCGGTGTCGCCGACCAGCGGCAGGACGTTATCGTTCAGGACATTGGCGCGCGGGCGGCCGAAGTCGCCGACGGGCGCGGCGCAGCCACCGGCCGCGAGCAGAAGAGCGGCAATCAACAGCAGCCGCAGGCGTTGCATTCGCTGGCCGATCGGTTGGCGGCTTGAAACTCAGGAACGCGGTGAGCGGCGGCGGCGGCCGTTGGTGCTGCTGCTGGCGCGAGGCGGCGCGGCGTCAAAACCCGGCGCGGCAGGACCGTCGTCGGGCCATTCATCGGGCCAAGGCGCCGGATCGATCGAGCGCTCGATCTGAATCACCGGAAGAATCAAAATCGCCGCCGACTGCGGCCGCTCCACCGGATACAGCGTGCCGCGCACGCGCTCGGCGGGAAATCTCAGGACCGACCCCATCTTCGCCCCTCCTTCGGGCCCGACCGGACTCACGGGAATACCGTCCGTGGCACCAGTTAGGAGCGGCCATAGTTAATAGATCGCTAACGCTCGGCCGCTAGCGTTCGTCTAAACGCGAACACGGTTGCTAAGTTCCTCATGTCACCCGCCCATTCCGGCATTCAGGCCCTGATCGACATCGCCCGGCGCGACGGCATGGAGATGCGCCCCGTCCTGCTGCGAGTGCTGACAGATCTTTACGTGCAGGAGCCGGTGCACGGCGCCGCGGAGCGAACACGATTCGCCGAACTCGCGTGCCGGTTGCTTGAGCGCGCCGAACCCGCGACGCGCGCAGCGGTCGCAGAGCGCCTTGCGGGGTACTCCGAAACGCCGCCGCAGGTGGCCGAGAAACTGTCCCGCGACGAGATCGCCGTCGCGGCCCCGATCCTCAAACGATCAACCGCGCTCAACGAAGCCGCGCTGCACATGGTGCTGAATTTCTGCGGAGCCGCGCACGCGGCCGCCATCGCCGAGCGACCAGACCTGCCGCCGCGCATCGTGAAGCGGCTTGCCGACTTCGCGATTCCGCGCACGGGTTTGGCACCGAAAGATGAAGCGGCGCCCGACAACGAGCGCGGCACGACCTTTGCCCTCGCCCGGCGTTATCTCGCGGCCAAGAGCCACGAGCGGCTGACGATCTTTTCGGCGATTGCCGCCTGCCCGCCGATCGAGAACGAGGAGAATCTGCGCGGGCTCGGCCGCGGGCTGCACGACAAGCTCGAGCGCGCGGCGCT
>JAICQA010000305.1 GCA_025929595.1 Xanthobacteraceae bacterium | reverse complement strand
CGCGACGGCGCGGTCATGGGCTTCTCCGATCACGACGAGGATTTGAGTTTCGACGGCGCGCTGTTTCGCGCCGGCACGGGTTTCGAGGGCTCGGAGCTGGAGGCGCGCCTGGGCCTCGCCGTCACCGGCACGGAGGTGCACGGCGCGCTCAACGACGAGAGCCTGAGCGAAGCCGATCTTGCCGCCGGCCGCTATGACGACGCGAAGGTCGAGCTCTTTCTCGTCAACTGGAGCGACGTCGCGCAACGCATTCTGCTGCGCACCGGCCATCTCGGCGAGGTGCGGCGCGAGGGCTTGGCTTTTGCCGCGGAAGTGCGCGGGCTTTCAGCGCGGCTTAACGAAGAGCGCGGGCGTATCTTTGCCGCCACCTGCGACGCCGATCTCGGCGACGCGCGCTGCGCGCTCACACTCGACGATCCGGCGTTTCGCGGCGAGGGCAGCGTGCTCGCGGTCGAAGGCGCGAGCCTCGTGCGGGTGGCCGGGCTCGATGCGTTTGCGAACAACTGGTTCACGCGCGGCAAGCTCACTTTTTCGTCGGGGCCGAATGCCGGCCTCGCCGTCGAGGTGAAGGAGCACAGGATCGAAGCCGGAGAAGTGCGCCTCGCGTTGTGGCAGCAGATGCCCGAGCCGGTCGCCGACGGAGATCTGTTCGTGGTCACCGCCGGTTGCGACAAGCGCTTCGAGACCTGCCGCATGAAATTCGCGAACGCAGTCAACTTCCGGGGATTTCCGCATCTGCCGGGCAACGATTTCGTCGCCGCTTATGCCGTGCCGGGCGAACCCGGCCACGACGGCTCGCCGGCGCGCTAGTGTCGCCTGCGATCTTCTTTCGCCGCGATGCGGCTGATCAGCGCCGCGATGCGTCGCTGGACGGCCGACTCCTCGAGCGGTGAATGCCGTTCGTCCCAGGCCTCCGGCGGAAGCTCGCCGCGTTTCAGCTTCTCCGCCGTCTGGCGCAGCCAGTCTTTGAAATCGGGCTCTTCCGTCTTCCGCACGGAATTGTTTCTCATGGCTAAAACTACTTCCATCGAAAGAACAACGCCTGCGCGGCGCGCTCGTTCCGACGAAAGTGCAGGGCTGCCGGCCGCGTATGGCGCGCGTTCCGAAATCGCGGGAACGATCGAACGCGACCGAAGACGTTCCACCCCGCCATCGGCACGCACCCGAGACTCGGGCAAGCGAAAGACCGGCGGCGCTCCGATCCGGAACAGGTTCCTAGCTGCGGTCCAGCATCGAGCAAGACGCTGTAAACCCGCGACAATCTGATTTCCGGAACCTGTTGCGCCGGTGCACTAGCGGGCTGCCGGGCAGTCGGGAATCAGTGCGGTTCCAGAAGCTTGGAGTGCGTCCCGTGAAGATGGTATTCGGCGCCGCCGGCGTCCTGTTGGCCCTCACCGTTTCCGTCGGCATTGCCCGCGCTGCCGACATGCCGGTGCGGCCGCCGGTTGCGCCGGTCGTGAAGGCCCCGGTGGTCGCACCGTTCACCTGGGATGGTGCTTATGTCGGTGTCCACGCCGGATATGCGCGCGCCAGAGTGGCGACCGACGGCGACTTTGACGGCGAGCGGACGACCCACCATTCGCGCGACAGCTTTGCGTTCGGCGGCGCGCAGATCGGCTACAACAAGCAGAGCGGCAGCTTCGTGCTCGGCGCCGAAGCGGACATCGGCTATCTCGGCGGCCGCTCCTCGCTGCTCGTTGGCGACCACTTCACGGATTTCCGCATGGGCTGGTACGGCACGCTCACCGGCCGGCTCGGTTTCGCGTGGGACCGCTCGCTGTTCTACGTGAAGGGCGGTTTCGCGGTCGCGGATATCCGCAACACCGGCGCCGACATCGATGGCGGCGCATTCGATCCGAATAATTTCAGCGTACTCAGCGGCTCGCGCGGCGGGCGCGTGCTGGGCGCCGGCTGGGAATGGGCCTTCGCGCCGAGCTGGTCGGTCAAGCTCGAATATCTGCATTTCGATTTCGGCAATCGCTCGGGCGCCGATGTCGACGGCGACACCTACACGTTCCGCAATCGCGTGCAGACCTTCAAGATCGGTCTGAACTACCTGTTTCCCTGACGCCGCCAACGATCGGAACACAACGACGCCCCGGCCGCACCGGGGCGTTTTCTTTTTCAGCAATGGAATTCGACATGACTGCGCTGCGCGCCTCTGTCATCGCGGAGGCGCGAAGCTGGATCGGCACGCCGTATCGGCACCAGGCTTCGCTCAAGGGCGTCGGCTGCGATTGCCTCGGCCTGCTGCGCGGCGTGTGGCGTGAGCTCTACGGCGCCGAACCGGAAACGCTGCCGGCCTATGCGGCCGACTGGGCCGAAGCAAGCGGCGCCGAGCGGCTGGCGGAAGCGGCGCGCCGGCATCTCGCGGAAATTTCCGTGGCGGGTGCGGAACCCGGCGACGTGCTGCTGTTTCGCTGGCGGCCGCATCTGTCGGCCAAGCACGCGGCGATCCTTGCGGAGCAAGGGCGCATGATCCACGCCTATGACGGGCTAGCGGTCTGCGAAGTGTTCTACGCGCCGTTCTGGCAACGGCGCGCGGCCTTTGCGTTTCGCTTTCCTGCCGCGGGCGCGCGGGTTCCGTATTCGCGTGCGCAAAATTCCGGCGCGTGCAGCGCAGCTTGACCCTGCGCGCTGCATCCGGTCGACTTCGTAAACCGACTCTCTTTGTAACGGGGGATTTCCGATGAGCGATGGCGCGACGCGGCGACAATTCGATTTCGCACAACGGGAACTGAAGCGGCCCGTGCCGCTGACATTGGCGATCGCCGCCATCATCGGCTGGCTGGCGGCGATCGGACTCGGCTGGTCGCTCGTGACCGAGCGCGGCGAGCACCGCGAGGAACTCGCGCGCATCGAGGAACAGCAGGGCACGCTTGAAAAGGTTCGGGCGCAGCTCACCGCGACACGGGCGGAGCTGCATGAAGTCGAGAAGGTCCGCGCCGAGGCGCGCGCCGCGCTCGAAGCGGGGCAGAAGCAGCAGGCGGCGGTCAAGACCGGCGTCGAAGAGCTGACGCGCTCGCGCGAAGCGCTCACCAAGGAGATTTCGCGGGTCGAGCAGTCGCTCGCCGATCTGAGCAAGCAATCCGCGGCGCGCACCAAGGAACTGACCGAAGCGCAGCAGGGCCTGCAGGGCGCGCGCGACCGGCTCGCCGAGGTGCAGAAGCAGGTCGCGGACCGGCGCGCCGAGCTCGACAAGGTCACCCAGCAACGCACCGCCGCCGCCGAGGAGCTTGAGCGGATCCGGGCGCAGCAGAGCCAGGACGTGAAGCCGGCGGCGCAGTAACACGCCACAATACGCCGTCATCCCGGCCGAGGCGCGTCAGCGCCGAGAGCCGGGATCGTTTTTAGCATGTTCGAGCCGACGGTCCCGGCTCTCGCGCTGCGCGCTCGGCCGGGACGACGGGTGTTTCCATACCCCTTGCGGGGGAGTTTGCGTGGGGACTGTGGTATTCTTGCACTACTCCGGATTGCCGCGAGTGCTAGAGTACCCCTGTACGGTAGTCGCACCGGTTGGGGG
>JAICQA010000229.1 GCA_025929595.1 Xanthobacteraceae bacterium | reverse complement strand
TTCTTGCCTTCGAGGATCAGGCCCATGGCGATGCCGGCAACCGGCCGGCGTAGCGGAACACCGGCGTCCATGAGGGCAAGCGAGGTGCCGCACACGGTCGCCATCGAGGACGAGCCGTTCGACTCAAAAATCTCCGACACGACGCGCAGCGTGTAGGGGAATTCGTGCGCCGGCGGCAGGATCGGATGCACCGCGCGCCAGGCGAGCTTGCCGTGGCCGATTTCGCGGCGGCCGGGCGCGCCGACACGGCCGGTTTCGCCGACCGAGAACGGCGGGAAGTTGTAGTGCAGCAGGAACGTCTCTTTGTACGTGCCCGTGAGCGCGTCGACATACTGCTCGTCTTCGCCGGTTCCGAGCGTTGCGACCACGAGCGCCTGCGTCTCACCGCGCGTAAACACGGCCGAGCCGTGCGTACGCGGCAGCACGCCGACATCGGCCACGATCGGGCGCACCGTCTTGGTGTCGCGTCCGTCGATGCGGCGGCCGGTGTCGAGGATGTTGTTGCGGACGATCTTGGCCTCCAGCTTCTTGAAGACGCCCGCGACCTGTTGGATCGGCGTTGCGCTCTCTGCGCCTTCTTCGGGCGCGAAGGCTTCCTTCATCTTGGCCTTCGCCGCATCAACCGCCTTATGGCGATCCTGCTTGCTCTGGATCGCGTACGCGGAACGCAGGTCGGCTTCAACGAGGCCCTTGAGCTTTGCCTCAATCGCCGAGTTGTCCGTCTCCGGCACCGTGCGCGGCTCCTTGGCCGCCTTCTCCGCGAGCCGGATGATCATGTCGATCACCGGCTGGAAGTGCTTGTGGCCGAACATGACGGCGCCGAGCATGACTTCTTCCGGCAGCTCCTTGGCTTCCGACTCCACCATCAGCACGGCGTCGCCGGTCCCGGCGACGGCGAGATCGAGCTTCGACTCGGCCATCTCGTCGATCTGCGGGTTCAGCACATACTCGTCGTTGATGAAGCCGACGCGCGCCGCACCGATCGGCCCCATGAAGGGCGCCCCGGAAAGCGTGAGTGCGGCGGACGCCGCGATCATCGCAACAATGTCGGGATCGTTCTCGAGGTCGTGCGAGAGCACGTTGACGGTGATCTGCGTGTCGCAGCGCCAGCCGTCGGCGAACAGCGGACGGATCGGGCGGTCGATCAGGCGTGAGATCAGCGTGTCACGCTCGGTTGGACCGCGCTCGCGCTTGAAATAGCCGCCCGGGATACGGCCGGCCGCGTAGAATTTTTCCTGGTAGTTGACGGTGAGGGGAAGAAAGTCGATCCCCGGCTTCGGCTCCTTGGCCGCGACGACGGCGGCAAAGACGGTCGTGTCGCCGTAGGTGGCGAGGACGGCGCCGTCGGCCTGGCGCGCGAGCTTGCCGGTTTCTAGAACGAGGCGGCGGCCTCCCCAGTCAATTTCTTCTCGGTGAATGTCGAACATTTATCGTTTCCATGGCTTGCGGACGATGAACGCCATGGGCAAGACGGCAAGATGCTCGTACCCGCGCGCGCTTCTCGCGCAGCCGGTTGAGCACCTTGCGATCCTGCCATGGCGTTCATTGCGTCCAACGGTTGTGCGGCAGCCGTGCCGCCGCGAAGTGCCGCGCGCGATCCCCATGACCGGCGCGGTTAAGCGATCAGCGGCGGATGTCGAGCCGCTCGATGAGCTTCTGATAACGCGTTTCGTCCTTCGACTTGAGATAGTCGAGAAGGCTACGCCGCGACGCGACCATCTTGAGCAGGCCGCGACGCGAGTGGTTATCCTTGACGTGTGACTTGAAGTGTTCGGTCAGATTGTTGATCCGCTCGGAGAGGATCGCGACCTGAACCTCGGGCGAACCAGTGTCGCCCTTCTTGGTGGCATACTCTTTCACGAGCGCCTGCTTGCGCTCTGCAGCGATCGACATCGGCTTTTCCTTCTGTGCGGGTTTTGAATGCGGCCAAGCCGGGATGTCGTCCAGCCGGGTCGATGAAGGCAGGGCCTAAAGGCCGAGCCGCGGCGCCTGTATAGCGGCTTTTGGAGCCAATACCAGCGAAAACCGGGTGCCCTGAAAGCGCAGGAAACACCCGGTTAACGGGGCAAATGGAAGATCCGCTTGGGCTTCAGCGACCCCTGCTCGATCTCGCCCAGGGCGATCAGCGCCCCCTGGGCAGAGACCGCCACCGGCCCCTCGAAGATCGGCGCGTCGCGCCCGCGCACGATCACGGCCTGGCCGAGTGCGAGTCGCTGTGCGTCGGCTGCGCTGACTGCGAGGGCGGGGAGGGAAGCGAGCCCGGTTTCGACCGGCATGAGTGCGCCGGCAAGCCCGGCTTCACCCGCCTCGTCGCGTAACGCGACGAGCGACTTCAGGCCCACGGAATTTTCCTCGCTGAACGGGCCGACGCGAATGCGGCGGAGCGCCGTGACATGGCCAAAGCAGCCGAGCATCCGCCCGAGATCGCGCGCGATGGCCCGAACGTAGGTGCCCTTGCCGCACACGGCTTCAAACGTGGTGTGCTCGGCGTCGGGAAAATCCACCGGGGCGAGTTTGCGGATTTCCACTTCGCGCGCCGCCAGCTCGACCGCCTCGCCCTGCCGCGCCAGATCGTAGGCGCGCTCGCCGCCGATCTTGAGCGCGGAGAATTTCGGCGGCACTTGCTCGATGACGCCCGTAAACGAGGGGAGCGCGGCGAGGATGGCATCGCGCGACGGCCGCGCGTCGGAGCGTGACGTGGCGCAGCCTTCGGCGTCGTCGGTGTCGGTCTCGATCCCCCAGCGCACCGTGAAGCGGTACGCTTTCTCGCCGTCCATCACGAACGGTACGGTCTTGGTTGCCTCGCCGAACGCGATCGGCAAAATTCCTGAAGCCAGCGGATCGAGCGTGCCCGCGTGCCCCGCCTTTTTCGCGCGGAAGAGACGCTTGAGCGCCGCCACGGCGTCGGTGGACGTTTCGCCCACGGCCTTGTCGAGCGCGATCCAGCCGTGGACTTCGCGCCGTTCCACCCGCGGCTTGTTCATTCTTCTTCCTTTTTGAGATCGCGCGCGACTTCCGGCGAGCGCAGCAGCCGCTCGATACGTTCTGCCTCATCAAAGCGCTCGTCGATCAGAAAGCGCAGGTCGGGCGCGAATTTCATTTTCACGCGCCGCACCACCTCGCCGCGCAGATATTTCTTGTTGCGCTCGAGGGCCTCCAGCACCTTTTTCTGATCGCGCCCGCCGAGCGGCATGACATAGGCGGTGGCGAGCTTGAGGTCCGGGCTCATCCGCACTTCCGGCACGGTGACGGGGTGCGAAGCCAGCACCTCGTCCGGCGCCTCGCCGCGCGAAAGCACTTCGGCGAGCGCGTGGCGCACGAGCTCGCCCACCCGCAACTGACGTTGCGACGGGCCGGAATCCTTCTCTTTGCGGTGTTTTGTCATGGCATCGCGTCTCCCCGGGATTGAACCGGGCGAGACGCTCCCGTTTGTTCTGCGTCAGAGCGAGCGCTGCACGCTTTCGACGCGGTAGCACTCGATGACGTCACCCTGGCGGATGTCGTCGTAGTTCTCGAACGACATGCCGCATTCCTGGCCCGCGAGCACCTCGCGTGCGTCGTCCTTGAAGCGCTTGAGCGTCGAGAGCTTGCCTTCGTGGATCACGACATTGTCGCGGATCAGGCGCACATTCGCGCCGCGCTCGACCTTGCCGTCGGTGACCCGGCAGCCGGCGACCTTGCCGACCTTCGAGACGTCGAAGACTTCGAGGATTTCCGCGTTGCCGAGCGGCGTCTCGCGCAGCTCCGGTGCGAGCAGGCCGGACATGGCCTTCTTCACGTCGTCAACGAGGTTGTAGATGATGTTGTAGTAGCGGATCTCGATGCCGGCGCGCTCCGCCGCCTCGCGCGCTTCCTTGTGCGCGCGCACGTTGAAGCCGATGATCGCCGCCCCCGAGGTTTCGGCAAGCGTCACGTCCGACTCGGTGATGCCGCCGACGCCCGCATGCAGGATGCGCGCGATCACTTCGTCGGTGCCGAGTTTCTCGAGCGCGGCCACGATCGCTTCGACCGAGCCCTGCACGTCGCCCTTGATCAGGAGCGGGAACTCCTTGCGGCCGGCGGTCTTGAGCTGGCTCATCATCTGCTCGAGCGAGCCGCCGACCTTGCCGCCGCTTGAAGCCTTCTCGCGCCGTTGGCGCTGGCGGTAGTCGGTGATCTCGCGTGCCCGCGCTTCGCTTTCCACGACCGCAAGCCGGTCGCCGGCTTCGGGCGTCCCCGCGAAGCCGAGCACTTCGACCGGCGCCGACGGGCCGGCGTTCGGCACCTACTGGCCCTGGTCGTTAATCAGCGCGCGCACGCGTCCCCACTCGCTGCCGGCGACGACGATATCGCCGACCTTGAGTGTGCCGCGCTGCACGAGCACGGTCGCGACCGGGCCGCGGCCGCGATCGAGTTTGGCTTCGACGACCGTGCCTTCCGCCGGGCGGTCGGGATTGGCCTTGAGGTCGAGGACTTCGGCCTGCAGCGCGATGATGTCGAGCAGCTTGTCGAGATTGGTCTTTTTGGTCGCCGAGACTTCGACCTCGAGCGTTTCGCCGCCGAGCGACTCGACCTGGATTTCATGCTGAAGCAGTTCGGTGCGCACACGCTGCGGATTGGCGTCCGGCTTGTCGATCTTGTTGACCGCCACGATCAGCGGCACCTTGCCGGCGCGCGCATGATTGATGGCTTCGACCGTCTGCGGCATGACGCCGTCGTCGGCCGCGACCACGAGCACCACGATATCCGTGACCTTCGCGCCGCGTGCGCGCATCGCCGTGAAGGCCGCGTGGCCCGGGGTGTCGATGAACGTGACCTTG
>JAICQA010000476.1 GCA_025929595.1 Xanthobacteraceae bacterium | reverse complement strand
GGCTTTGGTTGTCTAATCGCGCTCCATTGGTCAAGTTCTTTCTTGCAAAGCAAATTTCCGCCCGCGCCGCGGCTTCGTCGTGGCGAGAACTGGCCGCGGCGGAGCGCTGAGCGCAGCCGCGTTGCCGGAGGTCCGAGGGGCCCCGGGTCGGTGCGGCCGGTCAGGCCGCGCCGACGATGGGGTATCGGAACGCAGGCAAGGTCTCGACGCCGCAGCCCCTGGGTGAGGGGTTGCATCGCCATCAGTGTCCTGCCGTGGTTCGCGTCGCCTGAGTCGGTCGGGACGTATGCCGGGTTCACGGTTGTCTACGCGGTCGGCACGGAGCCGCCGCAAGATGGGTATTCGAGAGGGTGGCCTTCCAATGTGCACATCGCGGTCTGCGAGCAGCCGCAACCAAACAAGCGGAATGGCCGGGCCCACGTCCCGGCAGGGACGTCTCAAGGCATCCGAAGCGCGGATGCGAAACCACAGCGGCTCAGCACACGGCGCAATCGCTCCAACGGAGGCGGGACGGCATTACGTCGGCGCGCCGGTTGCCGGGTCAAAGACGCGCCCGTCCCGCCACATCGCGTGCATCACCACAGCGAGTTTGCGCGCCAGGGCGACCGCGGCGCGCTTGAAGCCAACCTTCTCCTTCAGTTTCAGGCCCCAGCTTCGCAGTGCGCTGTCGGAGCGGACGCGGGTCAGCATCACCGTCGCGGCCTCGTAGAGCAGGGCGCGCACGTGCTTGTCGCCGCGTCGCGAGATGTGCCCGTCGTAGTCGACCTCGCCCGATTGGTACCCCGCGTCGTGAGACCAACGAAGGCTCCCACCGCGCGCGAGTTCCCGAAATTCGCCGGGTTCTCGATCATCGTCGTGTACGACAGCGCCGTGACCGCGCCGATTCCGGGGACCGTCATCAACAACCGACATGCCGGGCTCTGGCGCGCCACCGCCACGAGCTGCCGGTCAAGCGCCGTCGCTTGAGCGCGCACCGCGCGCCACGCCTCGAGCAGGGGCAGGATGCTCCCCGCCAGCGCCGCCTGCCCCTCGAGCAGGGCGCGGACGTTGGCCTCGAAGATCCGGCCGCCGCCCGCTGGAACAACCAGGCCGAACGTCCTCATGAGGCCGCGGATCTGGTTGGAGAGATCGCTCGAGATGCCGATGAGCTGGGCGCGTCCGCCCACCAGCGTCCGCACCTGCATCGCCGCCCAGCTCTTCACCCGAACCTCCCGGAAGAACCCGGCCTCGGCGAGCAGCGACAGACCGTCGGCGTCGTTCGCGTCGGTCTTGTTCGGCGCCGTGTCGAGCGCCGCCTTGGCATGCCGTGCGTCAATGCACACCGCCGGCAGGCCTGCGGCCGTCAACTCGTGGTGAAACCAGGTCGAGAGCGACCCGGTCTCGAACACCACAAGCACCGCATTCGGCGCGTGCTGGCGGATCGCTTCGGCCACCGCCCGCGGATGCGACAAGCACTTGCCGCGCCAGATCCGCTTACGGTTTTGCCGCACCGAGATCGAAGTCTGTTTCAAGGACACGTCCAAGCCGACATACTGATCCATGGTTACTCTCCTCAGAGCCCATCG
>JAICQA010000408.1 GCA_025929595.1 Xanthobacteraceae bacterium | reverse complement strand
TTCGCCCGATTCCGAGAGCGAGCCCGAACCCGCACCGAAGCGCCGCCGCTGACGCAGCCGAAAGTCCTGCTCGCACCGCCGCGATTTGCACGCTAGAGAGAACAACGCATGTCCCGACTCGCGCGCACGCTGACACTCGCCGTTTCCGCCCTCCTGCTCGCGGCCTGCGCCGGCTACGAGTTGGAAAAATCGCCCGCCTTTTACGAGAACCTCGCGCGCCCGGGCGCGGAAGTGAACGTGCCTGCGGCGACGTCGATGCTTTCGGATTACCGGCGCGCAAACGGTCTGCCTGCGGTCTCACCCGATCCCACGCTGACGGAATTGGCCCGCACCCAGGCACGTCGCATGGCGGAGATCGACAAGCTGACGCATGATCCGGGCGGACGCGGCTTCGTCGAGCGGCTGAAGGCCAGCAACTACGACGCCGCGCGCGCCGCGGAGAATATCGGCGCCGGCTACCACACGCTCGCCGAGGCCTTTTCCGGCTGGCGCGATTCCCCGTCGCACAACAAGAACATGCTGCTGCCGGGCGCGACCCGCTTTGGCATCGCGACTGCCTATGCGCCCGGCTCGAAATACAAAGTATTCTGGGCGCTCGTGCTGGCCGCGCCGGATTCGCGCTGACCGGAGATCGTGATGCTGCCCGCAAGCCGCGACTACAAATCGCTTCGCGACGGCTTTCGGTGGCAGCTTCCCGGCCGCTACAATATCGGCTTCGATTGCTGCGACAAATGGGCGGCGCGTGAGCCCAGTCGCACGGCGCTCCTGATCCGCAAGCCGTCGGGCGGCATCGAGTCGTTCACCTATGGCACGCTGCGCGACCAGTCGAACCGCCTAGCCAACGCACTCATAGCCCACGGCATCAAACGCGGCGACCGCGTTGCGATCATCCTGCCGCAGGTACCGGAAACCGCGGTCAGCCACATCGCGATCTACAAGCTCGGCGCGATCGCCGTGCCGCTCGCGTCTCTCTTCGGCATCGACGCGATCGCCTTCCGGCTGGAGAATTGCGGCGCCTCCGCCGTGATCACGAACAGCGCGGGCCTGGCCAAGCTCGCGGAAATTCGCGACCGCCTGCCCGCGCTGAAGCTCGTGCTCTGCGTCGATGGACAAGGAGACGGCGCGGCGGACTTCCACGCCACGCTCGCGCGCGCTTCGAGCGACTTCACGCCCGTCGATACGGCCGCCGACGAGCCCGCGCTCATGGTCTACACTTCCGGCACCACGGGCCAGCCGAAGGGCGCGCTGCATGCCCATCGTGTGTTGCTCGGGCATTTCCCCGGCGTCGAATTCCATCACGAATTTTTTCCGCAGCCCGGCGACCGGCTCTGGACGCCGGCCGATTGGGCGTGGGCCGGCGGATTGCTGAACATTCTGCTGCCCGGCCTGACCTACGGCGTGCCCGTCGTCGCGCGGAAAGCCGACAAGTTCGACCCCGAGGAAGCCTTCGCACTCATGGCCGAGACCGGCGTGCGCAACACGTTCATTCCACCCACGGCGCTGCGCATGTTGCGCGGCGCCGGCAAGCCGAAGCAGAAGCTTGCGCTTCGCACGCTCGCGTCAGGCGGCGAGTCGCTCGGCGCTCAGACCTACGAATGGGGCCGCTCGGCGCTCGGTCTCACCATCAACGAGTTCTACGGCCAGACCGAATGCAACATCGTGCTTTCGTCATGCGGCGCAATCGGCATTTCAAAACCTGGAGCGATCGGCCTGCCGGTGCCCGGCCATGACGTCGCGGTGATCCGCGACGACGGCTCGATCTGCGAGCCCGACGAGACCGGTCAGATCGCCGTCCGCCGCCCCGACCCCGTGATGTTCCTCGAATACTGGCAGCGGCCGGACGCGACACGCGACAAGTTCATCGGCGACTGGATGACCACCGGCGATCAGGGCGCGACCGACGGCGAGGGCTATATTCGCTTCATCGGCCGCGACGACGACGTGATCACGTCCGCCGGCTACCGCATCGGCCCGGGCGAGATCGAGGATTGCCTGATCCGCCATCCGTCGGTGGCGCTCGCCGCCGCCATCGGCAAGCCGGACGAGCTGCGCACCGAGATCGTGAAAGCCTTCGTCGTCCTGAAGCCCGGCCACGCGCCCTCGCCCGCGCTCGCGAGCGAAATTCAGGCTTTCGTGCGCACGCGCCTTTCGGCGCACGAGTATCCGCGCGAGGTCGCCTTCATCGATGAGATGCCGATGACCACCACCGGCAAGGTGATCCGCCGGCTGCTGCGCGAGCGGGCTTAACGCCGCCGCAGTCG
>JAICQA010000145.1 GCA_025929595.1 Xanthobacteraceae bacterium | reverse complement strand
CGGCACCCGGCGCCGTCGGCATCGAGACGATGCTGCCGGTCGGCTTGCGCCTGGTGCACGACAAGTCGCTCTCGCTCCTGAAACTCCTGCACGCCATGTCCACGCGACCCGCCGAGCTGCTCGACATTCAGGCCGGCTCGCTCCGTCCCGGCGCACCCGCCGATGTGATTCTGTTCGACGCCGACATGCCTTGGGTGCTCGATCGCTCGACGCTGAAGTCGCGTTGCAGCAACAGCCCATTCGATGAGGCGCGCCTTTCGGGCCGCGTGCTCCGAACCATCGTTGCCGGCCGCACCGTCTACGAATACGTTTGAGCCGAGCCGTCCGCCGGACGGAACAGCGAGTCGCTCCTCCATGTTCGACGCAACGACGCCGCTTGCCGCCCTGCTCGCCCTTGCCTTCGGCTATCTCTGCGGTTCCGTGCCGTTCGGCATCGTCTTCACGCGCATGGCGGGCATGGGCGACATCCGCACGATCGGCTCCGGCAATATCGGTGCGACCAATGTGCTACGCACAGGCAACAAGCATGTCGCGGCCGCGACTCTCCTTGGCGACATGCTGAAAGGCACACTCGCCGTCGTCGTGCTTGATCTTGCCGCGGGACGCGACCTCGCCATTATCGGCGGGCTCGGCGCATTTCTCGGCCACACTTTTCCCGTCTGGCTGAAGTTCCGCGGCGGCAAAGGCGTCGCCACCTATATCGGCGTGATCCTCGGCCTGTTCTGGCCCGCCGCTGTCGCCTTCGGCGCGATCTGGCTCAGCGTTGCTTGGGTGACGCGCTATTCGTCGCTCGCCGCGCTCCTCGCGAGTGCGCTCACGCCGCTGATCCTCTACTTCGCGTTCGACCTCTATCCCGAAGCGTATCTCGCGGGAATTCTTGCCGTCATGCTATGGATCAAGCACCACGAAAACATCCGCCGCCTCCTGAGCGGCACCGAGGGCCGCATCGGCGACAGCAAGACCGGATCTACGGTCGAATAGGCTCAGTCGTCCGGCGCGTCGCGCGCCCGTGTCATGTGATCCTGCATCGCAATCCCGATATGCAGCGCGACGAGCGCGAGCATCCCGAACGCCAGATACGCGTGCGTCTCGAGCAGGAAGTCGGCCCACGGCGATCCATGCGGCCAGATCGATGGCAGTTCAAGCCCGAACAGGATTCCGGTCGACCCGAATGCGGACACACCAGCCCAGCCGAGCAGCGGCATCGCAACCAGCGCGCCATAGAGCGCGAAATGCAATGTGGGTCGGCGGAAATGCTCCCTGCCCGTGCCGGGATCGGGCATCAGGATACGATAGAGAAAGCGCAACAGAACGACCGACAGCGTGAGAATGCCTGTCGTCTTGTGCATGCTGAACAGAAGGTCGGCGACCGGCCCGGAGCCGAGCTGTTTCATCATCACGCCGGACGTAATCATGAAAAGCACGAGCACCGCCGTCACCCAGTGAAACACCTTCGACGGCAGCCGGTAGGTGCGGATCGTGTAGCGCGGCAGCGCACTGCCGCGCTCTTCCTGAATGCGCTCCTCGCGCGTGCCGGTAGCCATGCTCATGCGGCAACCCTTTGTGTGGCGGCGACATAGCGTTCGACCGCGGTCCGCAAGTCCGCCGCCTCCCGGCTGAGGTCGGACGAGACGGCGGTGACGAGCTTGGCCGCTTCCTTCGCGTCGCCGACAAGCCCCGCGACACGATGGAAGGTTTCGGCAAAGTGCCGCAGGTCGCTGGCGGTTGTCGAGGTGTTCGATGTGATCGCGCGCGAGTTTGCGTCCTGTTTCCGCATGGACGACGCAATCGACGCCGCAACCTCATCCACTTCCTCGATCGACTCGACGAGACTGTCGACGCGCTCTGCAATACGTACGGACGCAGACGTAATCCCCTGCAAGCCGCCTCGAATTTCTTCTGTCGCCTTTGACGTTCGTGTAGCGAGTTGCTTCACTTCCGCCGCGACGACCGCAAAGCCGCGGCCCATCTCTCCGGCACGCGCGGCTTCGATCGTTGCATTCAGCGCAAGCAGATTGGTCTGGTTCGCAACCTCGTGAATGAGCGCGATCACCTGCTCGATGGTACGCGCCGCTTCCGTGAGTGTGCGGGCATCGTCGCTGGCGGCCTCCACAAGCTGCCGCGCAGCGGCCGTGACCTTCGAGGTCTTCTCCGCGTCTTCCGCGACCGTCGTCAGCGCCTTCGAAATATCACCGATCGAGGAAGCAACGGCGTCCACATTTCCCGACACGCGTTGCGTGGTGCCGGCTGAGGCTGCGGCGCGCGAGTCGGCATCCGATGCAATCGCCACAAGATTTTCCGACGCCGACGACATGCGTCCTGCGTGTTGCTCAAGCAACTGCACGACGCTTGCGATCTGGTTCTGAAAGGAAATGGTTTCGCGCTTGATCTCGTCCTGGCGTGCAAGCCGGTCGGACAGCACCGCGCGCTCGTCGCGCGCCGCCACCTTCTCCCTGTACACCATGCCGAAATGTTGCGTGAGCGCGCGCGCAAGATCCCCGATCTCGTCGCGGCGGAACGCTTCGGAGTCGAGCGAGCGAGCCTGCGGTTCACCTTTGCGCAAGATTGCAGCCATGCGCACCATCGGCTTCACGAGCCAGCGATACTCGAGGAAGATGATCTGCCCGATAACAAACAGGGCCAGGAGTGCGAGCAGAATCTTGTTCTTGCGGTCACTCACCAGCAAGTCCGTGTGCCGTGCCCGCAAGTCGTCGATTGAACCCGCAAGCGCCGTACCCAGCACCGCGCGCTTGCTCCCGAGCGACTGGACCGCCAGCAGGTCAATTTCCCCCGACTTGCCGATGCGGTCGAGTAACAGCCCCGACTCGATGACCACCTGCGCCGCGCCGGGATCGTTGATCAGGGCCGCTTCACGCCGGATCGAGTCGAGCACGATGGCTGCATCGGCTGCGATGACATTCGGATCGACATTCCCCGGCACAACCACCGCAAGTCGCCCGAAGGCCGCGTCCGCACTCGCATGCGCCGCCATGGTCTCCGAAAGCCGCGCGATCTCCCGCCCCACCCCGCTCGTGCGCGAGGCATGGATCAGTTCGACGCTCACATAGAGCGCGACCAGGATCCCAAGCATCGCCCCCCAGACGGCCAGCCGCTGCGCGACCTGGGCTTCAAAAAAGCGCGGAAACATCGATATCCGTAATTCTGGAAGGGCGCCTGATACCGCCGGAGCCTACGTTTCCATGGTTAATGAATGGTTCCGTGCATCCGCCGGAGCCGGCGACCTGCGATTGTGCCTTTGTCACGTCCGCGACATCATTCCCCAGGGGACACCAATGGACGCGCAGACCGGACAAATCGAGCTGACCGACCGCCAGCGGCTCGACTGGCTGCGCCTGATCCGGGCCGAGAATGTCGGCCCTCGGACGTTCCGCTCCCTGATCAACGAATTCGGCACCGCCGCCCGGGCTTTGGCGCACCTGCCCGACCTTGCCCGGCGTGGCGGCCGCAGTGTCCTCAACATCCCCGGCGAAGACGAAGCACGGGCGGAAATGGCCGCCGCCGCCCGTGTCGGCGTCCGCTTTATCGCGCTCGGTGAACACGACTATCCGCCGTTGCTGCGCGAAACGGGCGACGCGCCTCCCCTTCTCGCGGTGCGCGGGCAGGCCGATGCGCTGACGCGACCCGCCGTCGCAATTGTCGGTTCGCGTAACGCATCCGCGGCCGGCAGCCGCTTCGCTTCTGTCCTTGCCCGCGATCTTGGCGAGGCGGGTTTCGTCGTCGTGTCCGGTCTTGCGCGCGGAATCGACTCGGCGGCGCATCGGGCCTCTGTCGAGAGCGGCACTATTGCGGTGCTCGCGGGCGGTGCGGATCGTATCTACCCGCCCGAGAACACGGAGCTCGCAAGCCGCATCGTCGAGAATGGCGCGACGGTTTCGGAAATGCCGATGAATTGGGAGCCGCGGGCCCGCGACTTCCCGCGCCGGAATCGCATCATCGCCGGCATGGCCCTTGGCGTCGTGGTCGTCGAGGCCGCCGAGCGTTCGGGTTCGCTGATCACCGCGCGCCTCGCGAACGAGATCGGCCGCGAAGTCTTCGCGGTGCCGGGCTCGCCCGTCGATCCGCGTTCGACGGGCACCAATCGTCTCATCCGCGACGGCGCAACGCTCGTCACCTCCGTCGCCGATATTGTTGAAGTGCTGGCACCGATCATGGGCCGCAACGACCCGGGTCAAGGCTGGCGCGAGCCGCCGGCGGTCGATCCGCCCTCGGCCGAGCCGGGCCTCGCGGGCGACGAATTGCGATCCCGCGTGGTGGAGCTCCTGAGCCCGACGCCGGTATCGATCGACGAGCTCGCACGCGCTGCGCGCGCTCCGGCAGGGGCCATCCACACCGTATTGCTTGAACTTGAACTGGCCGGACGCATCGAGCGCCATGGCGGCTCGCTGGTCTCACTTCGCTAGCGATGCGAACGAACCTGCCCGGACAGGTTCCAGCCGGTCCTTTTGTGGGCCAGCGCCGGTAAACCGCTTGGCGACCTCCTTACAACCCGGCTTCATATTCCCTATCTGTCGGCCATCACCCCATGGCCTTGGCCGACTGAATTCCGTGCAATCGCACCGAACTATTGGTAGCGGCGCTTCAATATACACACTCTAGTTGTGGAATCGTGACCGGAATGGCGGGGCCCGATTTGACTTCCTTCATCTCTTTAGACTACGTCGCCGCTGCAGCGCGGTTCAGACCCGCGCTTTTTGCTGATTCCCAGAACCCTGATCCCGATGATGAACGTCGTTATTGTCGAATCGCCCGCTAAGGCGAAGACGATCAACAAATACCTCGGCCCCGACTACGAGGTGGTCGCGTCCTATGGACACGTCCGCGACCTGCCCCCCAAGGACGGCTCGGTCGACCCCAACCAGGACTTCCACATGATCTGGCAGGTCGACCCGAAGGCGCAGAAGCGCCTGTCGGAGATCGCCGCCTCTGTGAAGGGCGCCGACAAGCTAATCCTCGCTACCGATCCGGACCGCGAGGGGGAAGCCATTTCCTGGCACGTCCTTGAAATCCTCAAGGGCAAGGGCGCGCTCAAGGACAAGAAGATCGAACGCGTCGTTTTTAACGCGATCACCAAGCAGGCCGTCACCGAGGCGATGGCGAACCCGCGCGAGATCGACGAGGCCCTCGTCGATGCGTATCTCGCCCGCCGCGCGCTCGACTATCTCGTCGGCTTCACGCTCTCTCCCGTCCTGTGGCGCAAGCTGCCGGGCTCGCGCTCGGCCGGCCGTGTGCAGTCCGTCGCGCTCCGTCTTGTTTGCGACCGTGAGCGCGAGATCGAAACCTTCGTTCCGCAGGAATACTGGTCGATTGCCGCCCTCCTGACGACCCCGCGCAGCGATACCTTTGAGGCGCGTCTTGTCGGCGCCGACGGCGAGAAGATTACCCGCCTTGACATCGGTTCCGGTCAGAAGGCCGAAGATTTCAGGCAGGCGCTCGAGCGCGCGGACTTCCGCGTCGCCTCCGTCGAGTCGAAGCCGACGCGCCGCAATCCTTCGCCGCCCTTCACGACTTCGACGTTGCAGCAGGAAGCAAGCCGTAAGCTGGGCTTCGCGCCCGCGATCGCGATGCGCGTCGCGCAACGTCTCTATGAAGGCACCGAGATCGACGGCGAGACCGTCGGCCTCATCACTTATATGCGTACCGATGGCGTCGACCTCGATCCAAGCGCGATTGAATCCGCGCGCAAGGTGATCGCCGCCGACTACGGCAAGGAATACGTCCCCTCTTCGCCGCGCGCCTACAAGACAAAATCGAAGTCGGCGCAGGAAGCACACGAAGCCATTCGCCCGACCGACATGTCGCGCCGTCCGAAAGACGTTGCCCGCTTCCTCGATGCGGACCAGGCAAAACTCTACGAGTTGATCTGGCAACGCACCATGGCATGCCAGATGGAGTCGGCCGAACTCGAACGCACCACGGCAGAAATCGAAGCGCTCGCGGGCGGCCGCAAGCTCGAGCTGCGCGCGACCGGCACCGTCGTAAAATTCCCCGGCTTCCTCGCGATCTATCACGAGGACGTCGACGATCCGGCCGAGGAAGAAGACGCGAGGCGCCTGCCCGAGATCAATCAGGGCGAGACGCTCAAGAAGGAAGAGATCAAGGCCGAGCAGCATTTCACCGAGCCGCCGCCGCGCTTCTCGGAAGCCTCGCTGGTCAAGCGCATGGAAGAGCTCGGCATCGGCCGCCCTTCCACCTATGCCTCGACGCTCCAGGTGCTGCGCGACCGCGGTTACGTGCGTCTCGACAAGAAACGCCTCATCCCTGAGGACAAGGGCCGCGTCGTCGTCGCGTTCCTCGAGTCCTTCTTCGCACGCTACGTCGAATACGATTTCACTGCGGGCCTCGAAGAGAAACTCGACCAGATCGCCAATCACGAAATCGACTGGAAGCAGGTCCTGCGCGATTTCTGGAAGGATTTCATCGCCTCCGTCGACGACATCAAGGACCTGCGCATCACGCACGTGCTCGACGCCCTCGACGAAGTGCTCGGCCCGCACATCTATCCCAAGCGCGAGGACGGCGGCGATCCGCGCCAGTGCCCGCAATGCGGCAACGGCAAGCTCAATCTGAAGACCGGTCGCTTCGGCGCCTTCGTCGGCTGCTCGAATTATCCCGACTGCCGCTTCACGCGGCCTCTTGCCGCCGACTCCGGCGGCATGAACGGCACGAAGCTCCTCGGCACCGATCCCGTTTCCGGCATGGACGTGACGCTGCGCGGCGGCCGCTTCGGTCCTTACGTCCAGCTCGGCGAAGGTAAGGACGGCGAAAAGCCCAAGCGCGCCGGATTGCCGAAGAACACCGAGCTCGACGCCGTCACCCTCG